>NZ_JASERT010000004.1 GCF_030027245.1 Asticcacaulis sp. EMRT-3 | reverse complement strand
AAAAACCTGTGGCGTTTAAGCCTGCCTTAAGTTTGGCTCGCCACATGCGCATAGTAACAGTCCGGGGATTTGTGAGATGATGATGCGTCGGTTGCGATTAGTATGGCCCGTCCTGCTGGGACTTCTGTGGGCCAGTGTCGCCGTGGCCGCCTATGCGGCGCCCGTCCGTCCGGCCTTGCCGGACAATCAGGCCTTCGCCCTGACGACGGAGCGCGCGGCGGATGGCGCGATCAATCTCAACTGGACAATCGCCGACGGCTATTACCTTTATGCGAACCGTTTCTCCGTCAGGGACGGCGCTAAAACCCTGCCGGTCAGGATCGACGGCAATAAGATCAGCAAGAGCGATGCGTCCTTCGGCGTTGTCGAGGTCTATGAGGGTCAGGCGAGGGCCCGGATACGCACGGGATCAGGGTCAGGGGTTGGGGCAGGGGCTGGTACGCTTGCCATTACCTATCAGGGCTGTCAGGAAAACGGCATCTGTTATCCGCCGGTCACCAAAGAGCTGAATCTGGCCACCGGGGCCTTGTCAGGCCCGGCAGAAGGCGATCACCCGCTCGCCAGCGCTTTTGCCGAGGTGCCACCGCCAGCCATCAGCAATCTGCCCCCGGCGGCACAGCAAACCCTTGCGCCATCGCCACCTTCCAGCCTGAATATCGGGCCTTTCGCCCTCCCGACTGAGCGCCTGCCGCTGCTGGCTGCCGGTATCATCTTCATTCTGGCCACCTTCCTGCTGGCCCGGCGCTATGAGCCGCGTCTGGCAAGGTGGGGTGAGTGGGCCGTGCTGGCGGCTGTGGCAGGTGGCTTTCTCGGCAATGTGATCGTGAACTGGCAGGCCTTTGCCGAACAGCCTGTGCGTCTTCTCACCTTCTGGCGCGGTGGCTTCTGGGTGCCGGGGGCGGGTCTGGGCCTGATTGTCGCCAGCCTGTTTTTCGTGCGCTCGCTGCGCATGGGCCTGCTGGCGGCGGGCATTGTCGCGCTCAGTCTGGCGGTCTGGGTAGGCGGGCACGAGCTGACCCGCTCCGACTATGGCCAGCCAGCCCCCGGCGTGGTGCTGGCGCAACTCGATGGCGCGCAGCAGCGCCTAGGCGATACGGGCGGCAAGCTGGAAGTGGTCAATCTCTGGGCAAGCTGGTGTCCGCCCTGCCGACGCGAAATGCCGCTGCTGGCGAAGCTGTCGCACGACCGCCCGGATGTCACCTTCACCTTTGTCAATCAGGGCGAGTCGGCGGAAACCGTAAGGGCCTTTCTGGCCGGTCAAAACCTGAAATTATCCAGAGTTCTGCTCGACCGTGACGCGGCAATACCCCGCTACTATGCGACGGCGGGCATACCGGTGACCCTGTTCCTGACGCCCGATGGCCATCTGGCGGATCTGCACATGGGCGAACTGACGCAAGGTGATTTCGACAGCGGCCTGGCGAAAGCGAAACAAAAAACAGGGGCTGTCACCACGCCCTGAAATACCGGGAACCGTATGCGATTCCGCATCGCTTATTGATAATAACTGCTGCAAATTCAGAGTTATAAGGATGGATAGGCGATGGATTTCTTCAGTCTGCTTTTTCAGGCACAAGCCGCCCGGCCGGGCGCACCAGACAATCGGCACATGATAGGATGTCTGCGCGTCCCGCGTGCCACGGAGTTGCAACCATGACCTCAAACCGACGCTCGCTCTTTCTCGCCGCCCTTACCCTTCCATTTGCAGGAATTGCTCTGATGGCCAATGCAGCCGAACTTTCGCCAACCATCGCCAGGAAGGCGCATAATGTCGTTTTTGAACTGACCTCTTCAGACCCCAAGGCATGGGTAAAGCTGATGAATAATGTCGAGAATCTCATCAAGGCCCTGGGGCCGGATATTCAGGTCGAGATCGTGGCGCATGGTGACGGGCTCAAGATGCTGCTGCTCTCCTCTGCCGATCGACCCGAAGCGCGGATGGAGGCGCTTTCCAAGGGGGGCGTCGTCTTCGCGGCCTGCCAGAACACCATGCGCGGCATGAATGTCGAGCCTAAGGATCTGGTGCCCTTCGCCAAGCCGGTCGATTCCGGCGTCGCCGAGGTTGTCCGCCGCCAGCAGGACGGCTGGTCATACCTCAGCCGCTGATCTTTGAAAGAGACGGCGCACGCGAAGACTGTCGTTACCGACCTGTGTCACAAAAATAAGGAGATTTAGAATGTCCGCATCCGAACCGCGTCCGCACATACTCATCCTCGGCGGCAACTTCGCCGGTCTGGCCTGTGCCCAGAAAATCCGTCACTATGTCGGCGACAAGGCCGATATTACCGTCATCGATCGTAAAAGCTATCTGCTATTCGTGCCGAATATCCCCGGCGATGTGTTCGAAGATCATGATCCGTCCTTGCGCGAACGCATGGACATTGTGCCTGTCCTCGCCAAGGACAAGATCGACTTTATCCACGGCGATGTGACGGCGGTCGATGTCGATGCGCGCACAGTGACCTTCGCGCCGAACGAACGCGCCGGTGCCGAAACCCATGAGATCGTCTATGACTATCTGGTCGTGGCGCTCGGCGCCAAGCTTGCCTTCGACCAGATCGAGGGTTTCGCAGACTATGGCCACACGGTCAGCGATCTGTATCACGGCAACAAGCTGCGGGAATATCTCAAGACGCAATATGCGGGCGGCCCCATTGCCGTTGGCTCCGCGCGCTTCCATCAGGGCGACGGCGCAGACGGTCTGGTGCCCTATCCCGGCGGCTCGATCCCGCGTGCCATGGCAGCCTGCGAAGGCCCGCCGGTCGAAGTGATGATGTCGATGGCGACCTGGCTGAAAAATAACGACAAGGGCGGCCCCGATAAGATCACGGTGTTCACGCCCGCTGAGATGATCGCCGAAGATGCGGGCGTTGATGTGGTGAAGCAACTCCTCGCTCTGGCGACGAAGATGGGCTTCAATTACTGGAATAATACGCAGGACATCAAACGCCTGACGAAGGATACGATTGAATTTGCCGATGGCCGCATCCTGCCGGCAGAATTGAAAATCATTTTCCCCGACTGGGTGGCTCTGCCTTTCCTGAAGGGCCTGCCGATCAGCGATTCCGAAGGGTTTATCAAAACCGATCTTTTGATGAGAAATCCCGACTATCCCGAAGTCTTTGCCTGCGGCGACTGCGCGGCGGTGACGGTGCCGAAACTCGGCGCCATCGGCCATCAGCAGTCGGATATTATCGGCCTGCAATTGGGGCAGGTGTTCGGAACGGTGACGCCGGAAAAGGCCGACCAGCCCCTGAAGCCCGAAGTGCTCTGTATCGGGGACATGGGCGACGGCAAGGCGTTCTGGATACATTCAAACAGTTGGTTTGGCGGCGACAAGCAACTGCTCAAACTCGGCCGGGCGCCATATTTTCTCAAGATGCGCTATCGTGATCTGTTTTTCGCTGCCGAGGGAAAGGTGCCTGCCTGGGGCCTGGACGCCGCCGCCCTCATCGCCGAAGGGCTGTAGCGAACGGTTCGGCATTCAGAACCCCCTCCGTCCGCCGCGCCGGAGGGGGTTCTTTTTCAGCCTTAAAGACGCAAGGTCGATCCGGCCCGGCTTTGCGAAGACAAGCGCTCTAAGTTTTTGTTTTATCACTCTTCCTTATCCAAAAAGTGGATCCACTTTTTGGGGAAGCGCTCCAATGAGTGCCGCAAGGCCTGAATGCATTATTCAATAACAATAAGATAGCATATTTCTCATAATATTTATTAGGCGCGCCAGAGTGCGCTTAAGGGAACGGCCCACAGATCTTCGCCAAAAGAAATGGTATGTTCGCCAGCGTACAATACGAGGCCTTTGAAGGCTTGTTCCTTGGCCATTTTGTCCCGGAACCACTTCAAGTGCTTAAAGCTGTCGCTATCGATATTGGTGCCCGCTTTCACCTCGATGCCTAAAATCATGCCGTCAGGATTTTCGACAATAAAATCGACTTCGCGTTGTTCACGGTCGCGGTAGTGACTGAGGCTGTAATTTTGCGTCTGCACGTCTAATAGCGCTGCGAGCTGGGTATAGGCGAAGGTTTCGATGAGTTTGCCATTCAACTCTCCGTTCAGGCGGATTTTCTCCAGCGACCAATTCAGGCATGACGCCATAAGGCCGGTATCGGCCATGAACAATTTGTCTTTCTTACCGACCCGCGCATAATCCGTCTTTGACCAAGCCCGCACGCGATCAACCAGATACAGGGTTTCAATGGCGTTGATATAGGATTCCAATGTGCCGTGCGTGAGTGACAATGAGGCGCCAATAGCCGAAATGTCCATGAATTTTGAGGACCATGCCGCTAAGGCTTCGATCAGCTTTAAGAGGCTGTCCTTACGGCGGATATTGGCTATGTCCTTGAGGTCGCGCTCAATCAAGGCTTCCAGATAATCGCGGTGCCAGATTTGGCGTCCGTGATCCTCGGTCTGTCTCAGGGCTTCGGGGAAACCGCCCTTCAAGGCGAGTTGCAGATAATCGTCTTTGGTCAAGTTTGAGGCAGGTAAAGCGGCCAAATTGCCCCCGAAGGCGATCTCCAGAAAGCGCGGTCTTGTTTGCTCGATCTCCCCTTGGCTTAAAGGCCGGAGGCGGATTTTACGCACTCTCCCCGCCAGCGATTCCGTCACCTTCGGCAAGGTCTGGATATTGGCCGAACCCGTCAGGATGAACCGTCCGGCCGTTTGATTTTCATCGACATCCTTTTTAACCGCAGGCAGCAAAACCGGCGCGCGCTGAACCTCATCGATAATCATTAGATTATCACCGTGGGCCACGAACCCATGCGGATCGTCAAGCGCCGCATTCAGCAGGGTCTGATCATCAAGAGTTCGGTATATAGCGTCGCTGCCTTCAGCGGCTATGTGTCTTGCCAGTGTCGTCTTGCCACATTGCCGGGGGCCCTCAAGCAAAATGACGCGCCGCGACCCTAAGGCATGTCGTATGGCCGTAGTCTGCCAACGGGGATAAGTCAGGTTCAAGATGCGTCAGCCTTCTCTTACAGGTCGCGCGTTTTTATAGAATATGTGTCCGCAAAGTTCAATTATTATATCCGCGAAATTAAAATATTATTATCGCAGTTTTCAATAATAGGCACTCAAACTCGCATGATTGACGCGCGAGGGCGCTGTTGCAAATTTTCGTCTGGACACCCAAGTTCGAGATTTTGACAGCGGGTTGAGCGGATGAATGACTTCAAGGGGCGCCACCATAAGGGCGAGATCATTCTTTGGGCGGTCCGCTGGTATTGCAAATACGGCATCAGCTACCGCGACCTTGAAACCATGCTGGCCGAGCGTGGCGTAGATGTTGATCACTCGACGATTTTCCGCTGGGTACAGAAGTATGCGCCAGAGATCGAAAAGCGACTGCGTTGGTACTGGAGGGCGCCTTCAATTGGGCGTTCGTGGCGGGTCGACGAGACCTATGTGAAGGTCAGTGGCAAGTGGGTCTATTTGTATCGGGCCGTCGACAAGAGTGGTCGAACCATCAACTTTTACCTGTCCTCGACGCGTAACGCGAAAGCCGCCAAACGCTTTCTCGGCAAGGCTTTACACGGTCTGAAAGATTGGGAAAAGCCCTTGAAGATCAACACCGACAAAGCGGCAGCCTACGGCGTTGCGATATCTGAGCTTAAAAAGGAAGGAAAATGTCTTGAGGATATGGAACACCGACAGGTCAAATATCTGAACAATGTTGTTGAGGCCGACCACGGCAAGCTCAAACGCCTGATCAAGCCAACGCTGGGGTTCAAATCCATGAAGACAGCTTACGCCACACTCAAAGGCTTTGAGGTGATGCACGCGCTGAAAAAGGGCCAGGCGCAGATCTGGCAGTATCAGGACGGCATCATAGGCGAAGTGCGTCTGGTCGAGCGCAATTTCGGGATTTACAATGTCTGAAGACCGGAGAGCCTGACCTTTTTACAACCAAAACAAAAGTTTGCAACAGCGCCCGATTTTCCAATACCCAGATCTTCTGCAATTGCGGCAACAGATCGGCCACTCGTCTCAACAAGACGCACAGCCTCAGCACGGAACTCCGGCGTCACACCAGCATGGCGACCACGCCCGCCTAATGTTTTCTTCTCGTCCTTCATGGATCAAACTCCTAGCAAATTTTAGAAGTTCGCTCTCCACTTTTTCCGGGCAAGTCCAGTCCGGTGCCGTCCCAATAGAGCAACTTCAGGCGGTCCGCCTTGCGCGACCGGAAGACGAAGACCGTGCCGGTGAAGGGGTCTTTGTGCAATTGGTTCTTCACCAGTGCGGCAAGACCATCATGCCCTTTACGGAAGTCGATTGGCTTGGTCGCCACCATGATCCGTACCCGGTTTGACGGGAAGATCATACCGACGCCATCATGGCACACGCAACTGCCGCAATACGATCTGCTGAAGCGTCGTCTTCAAGACGGATCGTCACATTCCCGACCACGATCTCAGGCCTGATAGCCGGATGCGTAGCCGCGACCGGGGCCGGTTCGCTGACCACCAGAGCGCTAAATTCAACGTCGTCCTCAGGCGCCGGCAAGATCAACTTGCCCCTCCGCGCCAAGGTGCGCCATGAAGACAGGTGGTTCGCCTTTACCCCGGCACGGCGCGCCACTTCATTGACGCTTACCCCAGGCCGCAAGGTCTCTGCAACAAGCCGCGCCTTGACCTCATCCGGCCATCGGCGCGAACGCCGGGTCCCACTGCGGACCGCCCTTCCAGTGAGAATCTCCGGTGTAGTCTCCATGGAGAAAGTCCCTCTCGTTCAACTCTGAACAAGCCATGCGCAGATCAATGCCGAAAAGGGAACGTGGGGGCAGAACACCGCTTACGGAAGCCCTGCGCGCAGGCGGCGAGCACATCGACAAGGACCTCCTCGCTCATATTTCTCCATTGGGCTGGCAACATATCAACCTGACTGGTGACTATTTATGGGGCGACATCCGCAACGATCCTCAGAATTGGAAGCCGCTGCGCCAGAAAATCGATCTTCTCGCCGCGGCGTGAACCGCAAAACAGGAAAAGTTCTCGTTATGTCCCCTTAGCGAGGTTTTTGGCCCCCGGTTACGGCGTGGCGCCGTAAAGCGCATGCCTATGCCACGGCGGAGTGTTTGGGTCGCGCGGGGGGCCATGCCGTGATCGACATAGGCGTGGCCGAGCGCACACGGGTCGGCGATGATGCGGACGGCGATTTCGGCTTGCCGTAATTTCCGAGCCAGAAGTGACGATATATAATCTATTTTAAATCAATATGTTATGCCAAAACCTCATCATTGTCCTGCACAGCCCAGGGGAAGGTCTTCAGCGATGCCACGGCGCCTTTGTCGGTTCAATTGACCATATCGGTCGAGGTGTAGAGCCGCCAGTCCACCATCTTGAAGCCATCGGCCTCGTCCTGATCATGGCTGGTGTAGGGATAAACAATGCTGTTATATACTAAAGGCACCGGATCGGCGGTGAAGGCGGTCTGTCCCCCGGATACACCGGCGGCCATCGCTGTATCATGTGGCGTATTTAGGTTTGCAGGTCGGTCCAAAATAGCTTTCCGGCAGAGAGCGACCGCTGATGATGATCTTCTCCAGCACGACTCCCGGATCCACCATCAGGACTTTCAGATTATGGGGCCCCGCCGCCTTGATCATGTGGGTAGAGGTGGCAAATCGGACATTGTCCTTTGCTGCAGCCAGCCATCCTGGCCCCAGAAATGTCTGAGCGGGACGGTCAGCAAAAAGATCTATAATCTGCGGAGCTTCATCATCGAACGCTACCGCTATGCGAACCCCGCGATTCTTGGCGAAATCCATCACGGGGCCCATAACAAGCTTGACGTCATAATTGCCGGATTCAGGCAGATAAACGGGATAGCGCATCTGCGGCTCAGGCATGGGCGGCAAAAGGCTCGGCGCCGTGACCGGAACAATGGTCATGGCTGATGCTTCGCGGCCATAGTCCGGAATCGGCACCCAGTTCACGCTCTTGGTCGGCACGACCTCCCCTTGCGCCGCCGCTATAGCTATCGGGCCTGTTAAACTGGCGAAGTGGCCACCTGCCAGGGCGGCGATGGCGGCTGAAGCCTTGACACCAGTCACATGGATAGTGACGAGCGGCTTGGGCCAGACCTTATTGTCATCAACATTCCAACCTTTTACAGTAATGGTGCCCGCCAGAGTCCCGACAGGCACCTGTTGCCAGTCTATACCCACCCAGTAGCGCGTATCGGGTCCGGCCTTTTCATCCTTCTTTACCAAAATCCACGGCGCTGAGGTGCTGATCTGGTAGTCAGGCTTTCCGCTGCCTTGCGCAAATACCTCAAAATAGGATCGTCCGGGGTTGAGCGAATCGAAGGACGGCAGAACCGCGTCTCCATAGTGATCGGGCCAGGCGCTCTGATCGCCTTCAATAGCAACGCCAAAAGCATCCGTATCGGTGATCAGCACTTCTGAAACCAAAGGCATCATATTCACCCGCGGCGGCTGCCAGGTGAACTCACCCAGATGAGTCTGATCCATCATGTGGTTCCATTTGCCTTGCACAAGCTGATGATTGTAATAGTCGCTCATAGCCTGATCCTGCTGGAACAGAAGCCTTGTCCGCGCCGCCTCGGCATTGGTGCTGGCCCGGCCCTGACGCGCATAGAGCTGATTGCGCCCGGCTGAAATATTCATCAGCGTCACCCCGGCAGAGGCTTTGGCAGGATGCAGCACAAGCTGATAGAAGGCGTCATGCCAGGCTTGCGGCAGGTCGGCATAAAGCTTTTCGGCGCGCTGGACCACCTCTGTCCATGCCGCCTCCATCTGTTCGGCTTCTCGGTAATTGATGAGGCTATAGGTGTCCGGCGTCACCATTTCAGGCTTGCGCCATCCATTATATTTTGTGTAGCGCGAAACAATATCCGCCGTTTCCGCAGCATAGGCTTCGCCAAAATCGCGCTCGGCCCAGCGCCTTGTATAGTCGGCAATCTGCTCCCTGCCGATGGCTTTCGGGTTCCAGCCCAGCCGGATGAAAAACTCGATCGGCAATTCCAGCGGCTTGAGATCGCCGACATTGACGATCCATATCCGGTTAGCGCCATATTCGTTGGCCAGGGTCATCTGTTCCCAGATTTTCGGAAACGGATTGGTGTTGATCCATTGATAGGCATAGGGCCCGCCATGCATATCGAAATGATAATATATACCTGCCCCTCCGGGGCGGCCCCTCTCCCCCTCATCCGGCAGGCGGCGCAGATTGCCGACATTATCGTCGGTGAACAGCAAGGTGACATCATCCGGCACCTTCATGCCGTTATCGTAATATTTCTGAACCTCGGTAAACAGCGCCCAGAGCTGCGGAACCTGGGTCACGTCCGGATTGATTTCCTGACTGAGTATCTGTCTCTGGTCGGACATGATGGTTTCGAGCAGTCGAATATCCGCCTGTAGTCCACCCGCAGACGGCATGGCCACGTCGCCATCGCCGCGCATCCCGATGGTGACCAGGTTGTCGTAGTTTTTGTTACGGCGGATGCCCTGCCGCCAGAAGTCCCTCAGGCCCTCGGCATTGGTGCGGTAATTCCATTCGCCATTACCAAACTGTTCGTGTGCCTTCGTCCATTCCTTCTGCGCACGCATCATGGGTTCATGGTGCGATGTGCCCATAACGATGCCGTATTCATCGGCCAGCCTCGGATTTTCCGGATCATCCTCGTTGAAAGCCGAATCCCACATGGCAGGCCACAGATAATTGCCGCGCAAACGCAGAATAAGCTCGAACATGTGCGTGTACATCTGGCTGTTGAAGCCGCCGTACTTTTCATTCGTCCATCTGGTCATGCACGGCGCTTCATCATTGATGAAAATGCCGCGGTAGCGCACGACGGGCTCACCGGAAGCGAAACGGCCCGCAATGACGAAAGCCTGGCTGCGCTTGCGCGGCGGCACATCCGCCCACCAGTACCAGGGTGAGACGCCCATCTGCTCAGATAATTCGTATATGCCGAAGATCGTGCCCCTCTTGTCGCTGCCTGCAATGATGAGGGCCTTGCTGATGTCGGGGAACGGATTGGTTATGGTGGTGATAACGAAGCTTTCCCACCTGCCCTTCAGGTCGGACACGTCAAGTTTGCCCTCCGCCGCAAGCCGGTCAATCGCTGCATGTTTGCCAAGCGTGCCGACAATCACGACATGACCTGAATTTACCGGGGTTAAGGTCACGCCGGGTCGGCTGCCCGTAACCTTCTCGATATCGACTGCGAGGTCGGTAATCGCCCGCAAGACACCTTTATAGTCATGATCATCCTGCCAGACCGGCGCTGCCCGTCCGCCAGAAACCAGAGGAAAAGCATCGCGTGACGGCGCCTCTTCGATCAGTTTGCGGCCTATCAGCCCCGTAACTTTGGCTTCAGTGAAAACCGGTTTTGCTGCAGCCAGGGCCGTGACCGGCAGTTGCGCCAAAGCCGCTATGGCCGCTGATGTCTGTAAAAATCCTCTGCGCGATCTGTCCATATTTCTCACCCGTATGGTCGTCAGCCTGACATTGGGCGGACGTCTCGTTTTAAATCTTGTACTGCTAATAAAAACGAGCCGCAACTGATGGTAAGGCCAAATTTTAAGAAAATGCCTGCACGGAGCTTGTGAAACGATCTCAGTACCGGAACAGCGCAGCGCGATTCTTACAAACTCTGAATTTTGATTGCGCAAGGGTCAAAATTCTGCAAATAGGTCAGGCCAAAATATTGACGGCTTGCGATGGGTGCAGGTATGACGATGTTTAGTGCGCCGTAAATTTCTATAAAAATCAACATTTAACCGGCGCTGTACGTTGGTTCACCAGATGGCAAACTGCCAAGGTTTTGAATCTGGCCATACCAAGATCAGACGGCGTCCACCGCCTCCTATCTGAAGAAGACTCTCATGAAAATTACCGCCACCCGCGTCATTGTCTGCTCGCCCGGACGCAATTTTGTCACGCTGAAGATCGAAACCGATCAGGGCGTCTATGGCATCGGCGACGCCACGCTGAATGGCCGCGAAAAGTCGGTTGTGGCCTATCTCGAAGACCACG
The DNA here is from genome assembly GCF_030027245.1 of Asticcacaulis sp. EMRT-3. Lineage (NCBI taxonomy): Bacteria > Pseudomonadati > Pseudomonadota > Alphaproteobacteria > Caulobacterales > Caulobacteraceae > Asticcacaulis > Asticcacaulis carbonis. The sequence goes on along the minus strand of NZ_JASERT010000004.1, from coordinate 69,657 downwards.
TCATCCCCACCCTGATCGGTCGCGATCCGCGCCGCATCGAAGACATCTGGCAATATCTCTATCGCGGTGCCTATTGGCGCCGGGGGCCGGTCACCATGCGCGCCATAGCCGCCGTCGATGTGGCTTTGTGGGACATCAAGGCCAAGATGGCGGGTATGCCGCTCTATGATCTGCTGGGCGGGCGTTCGCGCGATGGCGTGCTGGTCTATGGCCACGCCAACGGCACGGACATCGCCCACACTTCCGAACAGGTCGGCCATTACCGCGACCTCGGCTATAAGGCGATCCGCGCCCAGTCGGGCATACCGGGCGTCAAGGGCGCTTATGGCGTTGGGCGCGGCGATATGTATTACGAGCCCGCCGATGCGGCCCTGCCCACCGAAACCCTGTGGAATACGGCGTCTTACCTGCGATTCGCGCCCAAACTGTTTGAACAATTGCGTGCCGATCATGGCGACGACATCCACCTGCTGCATGATGTCCACCATCGCCTGACCCCGATCGAGGCGGGCAGGCTGGGCAAGGATCTGGAGCCCTACCGCCTGTTCTGGATGGAAGACGCCACGCCCGCCGAAAATCAGGAGGCCTTCCGCCTGATCCGTCAACATACCACCACCCCTCTGGCCGTCGGGGAAATCTTCAATACGCTGTGGGACGCCAAGGATTTGATCAGCGAACAACTGATCGACTATCTGCGCATGACGATTGTCGGATCGGGCGGGGTGACGCACCTGCGCCGCGTGGCCGATTTCGCCGCCGTCTATCAGGTGCGCACCGGCAGCCACGGCGCTACCGATCTGTCGCCGGTGACGCTCGGCACCGCCGTCCATTTCGATACCTGGGTGCCCAATTTCGGCATTCAGGAATATATGCGCCATTCGCCCGAAACCGACGCGGTCTTCCCGCACGATTACCGCTTCGCCGACGGCTATCTCTATGCCGGTGAGGCCCCCGGTCACGGCGTTGACATCGATGAAAAGCTGGCGGCCAAATACCCATATGCGCCCAAGCAACTGCCGATTGCCCGCCTCGAAGATGGCAGCATGTGGAACTGGTAAGTAAACCGAAAATCGGAAAAACACGTTTTACATTGGACTAGACACCATTCTTGTTTAAAATCGCCTTACATGGTCAGGCCGATATTTTTCAGGGAACGTGTTAATTGAGTACCTCCCAGCAACCAGACAGACTCTATCGACGCGTCGCTGATCAAATCATTATTGCCATCGCGCAAGGTACCTATGGGCTGGGTGAAAAATTGCCAGCAGAGCGCGAACTGGCCGAAGCCTTTGGTGTCAGTCGACCAACCGTCAGAGAGGCCATGATTGCCCTCGAATTGCAGGGAATCATAGAGATTCGAGACCGGTCTGGCATTTATATAACCCAGACAAAAAACCTGCCGGCGGAAAGCCTGTCGAACCCACCCGATTTGAATGTGGGCGCATTTGAACTCATCGAAGCCCGGATCCTCATTGAAAGCGATGCGGCCGGTATCGCGGCCGAGGGTGCTACGGCGAGTGATCTGGATATACTGAGGACATACATAAAGAGTATGGACTCAGACGATGTGGAAATTTGTGAGCAGGCGGATCGTGATTTCCACGTCCATATCGCCTCAATGACCCACAATGGCGCTCTTATCGCCATGGTCGAATTGCTTTGGGATTTACGCAAAAAATCTCCCCTCGCCTCACAAATTATGAGTCGCGCCCAAGGTGGCGGCCTGGAAGCGCGCCTTTCCGAGCATGCGGCCATCATGAAAGCCATTGAAGCCAAAGATACGGTAGCCGCACGCAAGGCCATGCAACAGCATCTGGAACAGGTTCGAGAATATTTGCTGGATGCCACGGAAGCTGTGGAAATAGACCAGCTTCGAACGCGACTAAAGCTAAAACGCCAAGCCGTAATTAATCGCACAAAAAGATTAAAGGACTGATACAAATGGCAAAATTTTAGTTTTCCCTGCCCGACTGAAATTAAATGATGATCTTGCCGACACAGGCTGGCAGGCACCGCCTGAGTGGTCTCAAGCGTCATGCGCGCTATAATATTAATTTTCATTAGAAAATCATCATGTGATTAGCGAAATTGACACGCCCGCAAATCCTATCCGCCTGAGAGATATGCGAGTCGAAACATATTTGGCTTGACCAAAAAAAATTCAGCAAAAGACCATTTTAAAATAAAACTTAAATATAAATCTCGTTAATTGGCGAATAATTTTAGTTTAATATAATTAAATTACTATAAACCATAACATAGCTTCACTATATAATTGAACATTTATGTTATAGATCATTTATTACGGTTATTAAAAAAGCAATGTATTAAATATAAAAATATTTTTTCGTAATTTTTTAAATTGTTATTATAAATAATTATGAAAACAGAATGTAAGAATTTAACCAATTTCTAATGTTGCGAAACTGTGGGCGTTTTGCCACAGTGATGGCAAAGATTGGACTTACCACATTGACGCGCCCCATATTGTCAGATTAATACAAAAAGTGAGCGGTAACAGGGTTACAGAACCCGGCGCTGCCCAAAAAACAGCCAGCTATGCCATGGCAGAACAGGGACAAGAAAAATGCAACCGAAACACCAGACTTATTGCGCCATCAGGTCAACGCTCCTCTGCGCCACAGTGCTGAGCGGGCTTGGCGGTGCCTCAGCCTTTGCTCAGGATGCCCAGAAGAGCAAGGCCAAGCCCGCCAGCGACGATTCCACAGTCGTTGTGGTTACAGGTTACCGCGCTTCATTGCAAAATGCCACGCGCGCCAAAAAGGATTCCACCAATTTCACGGAAACCGTCTTTTCAGAAGATATTGGCAAGTTTCCCGACCTGAACATGGCCGAAGCCCTGCAACGCGTTCCCGGCATGATTGTTACGCGCGACGCCTTTACCGGCGAGGGCACGCAGATCGTCGTGCGGGCCCTGCCGTCAAACTTCACCCAAGTCACGATGAATGGCAACCGGATCGCCATGGCGACGGACAACGGCATTTCCGGATCAAGCTCGACCGACCGCCAGGTCGATCTCGATTCTTTCCCCACCGGCCTTTTCAATCGCATCGACGTTTCTAAGACGCCGAGCGCAGATGAGTTGGAAGGCGGCGTGGCGGGTACGGTGAATCTGCAAAACGTGCGCCCCTTCGATCACAAGGGCGATCACGCTGTCCTCGCCGTTCAGGATACCTATGGCGTCAATGCCAAGAAATTTTCTCCGCGTATTACGGGCGTGTGGTCCAAAACGTGGGATAAGTTCGGTGCTCTGGTTGGCTTTTCCAGCACTGAGCGCAAACTTTATACTGCCGGCTATGAAACCCTCGGCTACGGCGATCCCAACTTCAATAATTTCTGTGGATCTTGCGATCCAGCGGTCACCAAGGATTCGTCAGGTAACTTTATTAATCCCGAGGGGTCGAACCAATGGGCCTGGAGCCCGACGGTGTATTCATACACTGGTAATGGACTGACACCAGGAACTCTGAGCGAAGCCCAGCTGCTTGCTTTGAATCCCGGCATGACCGAAGACACGATGAAGGGCGCCAAAATGCCGCGCCTCGGTCGCGCCGCCCTTCTTGACGGAACGTCAAGAACTAAGGTCGGGCTGATCGCCCTGCAATATCGCCCTAGCCCGATCCATTCATGGTTCCTGTGACCGGGTTGCCGTTTAGGTTGGCCTATGCCGAGACGCGTTTTTCCGCTTCGTGTTTTTCGCCACGCGCTGGACCAGATTTTTCTCCGATGGGGTTGATGGTGATGGCGGCGGCTTTTGGGGCATAGCCCCATTTTTCATGCAGGTGCGGGCTTGAGCGCGGCCATGATGTGACGGAAGAGACTGGCCTCTGGGCAAGCGGCGGCGAAGGCGATCCTGATGCGATGAGACGTCTCGGTGATCCGGGCGCCGATCTTCAGTAAGCGCAACCGGATGGTATTGAACTCTGCGGTCGCCAGCTTGTGGGCCTTTGGGATTTGATCCCTGACGGTGAGCATGAGCCAATAGGCGGCGGTGTGGAGGATCAGACGCATCTGGTTGGCCAGGGGGCAACGGCAGGAGGTGCGGTCGCTTTTAAGCTGGGTCTTGTGCAGCTTGATCAAGTTCTCCGCATTGCCCCGGGCGCAATAGAGCTTGGCGTATAGGGTCTCAGGATCGGGATCGCCCAGGGACGTCACGACGAAACGGTTGTCGAGACCAAGCGGCGTGGCTTCGATACGAGCAATGACGCGGCGCTCGCGCCCCCAGGATTGGGCGCCATGGCGGACTTCGGTGTAGCCGCGAACGGCGGCGGCTTGCTGTTCGGCGCGAACGACACGGATATGATCGGCAAAGGCTTCGACCTTGGCATGCAAGGGCTTGGAGCCGGGCAGTCCGAAGATATAGTCGACGCCCTTGCGCTCGGCCCAGGCCATGACCTCGGGTCTGGCGTAATGCCCGTCGCCGCGCAGGGTAATGTGAGTTTTGGGCCAGTGTTTGCGGATCCGGCGCACGATCTTGCGGACCCAGCTACGCACCTCTTTGCCGGAAGGTGTTTTACCTGGCCGCAGAATGACCACGACCGGCCGACCCGTGGCCACGTCGTAGACGTGGATAGGCTTGAAGCAATACTCGCCTTCATGGGCGTTGAAGAACGACAACTGCTGGCGGCCATGGACGACGTCGACCGTGTCGTCGATATCGAGCGTGATCTCAGCCGGGATGGCCGAGCCAAAGCTATGGCAATACTGATCGACCAGGGCGTAGGTCAGCCGGATCAGGCTACGAAGATCTGGGGCATTCTCCCAACGCGACAGCGTGGGTTGCGAGCACAGATCCTTGCCTTCCTCGGGAAGACGGCCGCAGGCGAGCTTGAACGCAGGGTCGGTGCGCAGAGAGCCCAGGTCATTGCCATCTTCATACCCGCAGGCGATGGCGAAGATCCGAGCCTTCAAGATTGACGCCACCGAGTGTGTCACCAGCAACGGATTGCGACGGTCTGGAATGAGCCGCCAAAGCCGGTCGATGATCCCGATCTGGCGTTCCGCGGCAGACAAAAGCATGACGCCGCCGTCGGAACTGATACGACCGCCATCGAAAGCAGCCGTGACTTTCTTGCGCGAAACGCTTGGCAAATCGAACGGAAGATCGGTAATCTGGTCCATGGCGGGTGTGGCACCGGCGGTGTTGGAAATGATTTAGGATTCGACACCCATAATCTATGCCAAAACAAAGCCTTACGCTACACCCGCTGCATCATTTTGCCGCTACCATGAATAAGAGCGGCTAGTGAAACCCTCAGATTCAATCTCGATATTCTGGGCGGCGGCGGTGACCGGGTTGCCGAACGCACCAATATGATGCTGACCTTCCGCAGCACAGGCCCAGGCGATGATTATAATGGCGGCATGATTCCCCTGAACATGAAGGTGGATTCGAATGATGTCGTTACCTCGGCCACCTTTGCCAATGCCAATATGTTCCTGGAATCCGATTATTATCGGGACAGGAACGCCTATCTGAGTGTCAACGGCAGCTTCGAATGGGATTTTGCCGATAGCTGGAAGCTGAACGGTGAACTGGCCTTCATGCGCTCGACCTACGAACGCGATGTCACCTTCCTCAAATATCGCACGCCGTTCCAAAGCGATGTCACAGCGACCTATGAAAATGTTGATGGAAACGACGTCCCCACCATCACGACCAATGTCAACCTGAACGACCCCAATATCGGTTGGCAGACTTTTACCGGCCAGACGACGATGCAGCGGGACAAGCGCAATGCCGACACCAAGGGCCTGCATCTCGATCTGAGTAAGGAATTGGGCGACTGGACATTAAAAACCGGTTACGCTTATGATGGCTACCATCGCAATATCAACGTGATCGATCTGACGCAGGCGCTCAAAGACGCTTACGCCGCCGCCATCCCGGAATCCGACGTTTCGCAATATCTCACACCCATGACGCGCTCTATCTATTCGAACGGTGTCAGCGGGGGTGGGTTTAACAAATGGGTCATTCCGGATTTCAACAAAATATCAAAAGCCGTCAACTATGACGCCCTGCTGAAAGGGCCGGGCACAACCTCGACGGGTGGCTCCTATAATGGTGCCGGGGCAGCGACGATCGATGAAAAGGTTAACGGCACCTATGTCATGGCCGCCTATAAGGGCGACTTGTTCAGCGTGCCGGTCAAATCCAATTTCGGGGCCCGCTTCGTCTCGACGGATCAGTCTGTCACGGCGCCGTCCGTTATTGGCGGCAATATTGTGTATCTGACAACCAAGGCCAGTTATAAAGACGTCCTGCCCTCGTTTAACTTCGTCGCCAACGTCACGGAGCATATGAATCTGCGCTTTGCCTTGTCAAAGACCATGACCCGCGCCAATCCGGCCTTGCTGACCTCATCGCTCGGCCTGGATACATCGGGTTCGTCCGGCAATACGGGTAATCCGAACCTGAAGCCCTTCTATTCGAACAATTTCGATATTGGCGGTGAATACTATACCGGTAAGGCGGGTTATGTCGGTCTGACCATCTTCAAGAAGGACATCAAGAACTTCACCTATAACAAGATCAATTCGGTGCCCTTCTCATCATTGGGCGTAGATTATTCAACCCTCACCGAAAACCAGCAACAGGGTCTGGCGCTCAATGCCGGCACAACCTGGGCGGCGGCCCTCGCCAATCCATCGCTGGTGGCCAATGCGAATATCAATCTGACGCAGCCGACCAACCTGACCCAGTTGATGAAACTGACGGGTGAGGAATTCATGTGGGTGCAGCCTCTCGATAATCTACTTTCGGGTCTCGGCTTTACGACAAACTACACCCATTTCAGTGCTACTCCGGCGCAGTATGCGATTGGTATTCCTGACTATACCTATAATGTCACGGCCTATTACGAGCACGGCGGCTTCTCTGCCCACCTGAGCTACGTCAAGGTCAGCCAGGTTGTGACAGGCGTACCCTTGCAGGCCAACAATATTATCCTAAACGCCATCAATGCCGCTCGTCACCAGATCGACCTGTCGGCATCATACAAGTTCAAGGCCTATGGTCTTGACCAGAGCATCACGCTTGACGCGACAAATCTGGATGATCAGGGCTTCAAGAGCTATGATACCTATACCAACATGACAACTGGCTTCCAAAGCCCTGGCCAGACCATCATTCTCGGATGGCGCGCCCAGTACTGATACTCCGGTAAGCATCTTGCGGCACATGTCTGACACATAGTGCCGCAAGATGTCTAAATTCTAAACCACTGCTGGCCGCGAGCCCCGAAACACATGGAGTCTTCCGCGTTTCGATTAAGCTCAGGCCGTGTTTTCTGCTCCTTGAACCTGAGTGGGGCACAGATTCAGAGAGCCGAAGGCGTGTCCGTTGTCCTCCCTCACCGGACAAGCCTCTTTTTTAGAGTCATTCTGAAATTGGCCGCTGATGGTGGCAGGGTGAACCCGGAACAGACCTGCGAGAAGTCGCCGTCATCACCGGCGGGCAGGTTTTCTGCGCAGATCGGGCAGGAAGGCGGCCATCAGGCCGATGGCGGGCAGGACGGCGCAGACGCCATACACGGTTTCAATGCCCGTCTGGTCGGCCAGCCAGCCCAGAGCCGCCGCGCCCAGACCACCCATGCCGAACGAGAAGCCGAAGAACAGGCCGGAAATCATGCCCACCTTGCCCGGCATCAACTCCTGCGCGAACACCACGATGGCCGGGAAGGCCGAGGCCAGGATCAGGCCGATGATCACGCTCAAGGGCCCCGTCCAGAACAGGCTGGCGTGCGGCAGCAGCAGGGTGAAAGGCAGGGTGCCGAGGATCGAGAACCAGATCACATATTTGCGCCCGAACCGGTCGCCCAGCGGCCCGCCCGCCACCGTGCCCACCGCGACGGCGGCCAGAAAGACGAACAGGTGCATCTGGGCGTTTTCGACGGACACATGGAAGCGGTGGATGAGGTAGAAGGTGAAATAGCTGGTGATGCTGGCCAGATAGACATATTTCGAAAAGATCAGGCCCAGCAGGATGGCGATGCCGCCCAGGGCGGTTTTTGAAGGCACGACCACCGTTTCGCGCCCGTGGGCACTGTGGATGCGCGCCAGACCGTGGTGCTTGTACCAGCGGCTGACAAACCACAAAACGGCGCAGGCCAGCAGGGCCAGCAGCGCGAACAGGGCGAGGCTCGACTGGCCCAGCCGCACCACCACGATGGCGGCGGCCAGCGGGCCTAAGGCCGAACCGGCATTGCCGCCGACCTGAAACAGGGACTGACCCAGCCCATGCCGTCCGCCCGCCGCCATGCGCACCACGCGCGACGATTCCGGGTGAAAGACCGACGAGCCGACGCCGAGCAGGCACGCGCCCGCCAGCAGCACGCCATAGCTGTGCGCCATCGACAAAACGACCAGACCGGCCAGGGTAAACATGGTGCCGCCCGGCAGGGCCAGCGGCGTCGGGCTGCGGTCAGCATACAGCCCCACCAGAGGCTGCAACAACGAGGCGGTGATCTGATAGGCCAGGGTGACGAGGCCGATCTGCGCGAAGCTGAGGCCGAAGCGCACCTGAAGATTCGGATAGATGGCGGGCAGAAGCGACTGCATCATGTCATTGAGCAGATGACAGAAACTGACCGCCACAATCACCGGCAGCACGATGGCCGTGGCGGTTTTTTCCTGTATCGATATGGCGGGTTCCGAGACCTGAGCGGTCATGACAAGCACTCCTGTTGTCAAAAAGCGAGCCGTCTTTAATGCTAGAGCGGTCTGCATTCTGATTGAATCGGTCAAAGGAATGCAACCCACTCTACATTTTACATTTTTCCGCATCTCGCATTCAATTTGTAAGTCAAATTAAACGCTCGTTGCTCTAGGTGCGATGATTATGAATCATCGTACTTGGCAAGGCCGACTGGCCGCCCGAGCTTATGCGAGGAGCCATGCGGCGCTTGAGCTGCAAAAAATGCGAATACCAACTTGCACCTGAAAGATTCTGGGCTGCGCAAGTTGGTATTAGGCCCTTTTTCAATGTCCCGCTTTCCTGTATGGGATAATCATTTTTGCGAATGGGACAGATGCGATGCGCAATGCCGATCCGAACCTCTATGAGGCCATCCCTCGGCCTGTCATCGCCATCGGCAATGACTATCCGCCCGCCTTCGAGCTGGCGCACCATACGCACGCCCGCGCCCAGCTCCTCTATCCGGCGAAAGGGGTGGTGACGGTCGATACCACGCATGGCGCCTGGGTGGTGCCGCTCGAGCGCGCGGTGTGGATCCCGGCGGGCGTGCCCCACGCGGTCAGCATGGTCGGGGCCGTGCGCACGCGCTCGGTGCTGATCTCGGACGGCTATTGCCCGGCGCGCGCCGGTCATTGCGAGGTGCTGGCCGTCTCGCCCCTGCTGCGGGCCCTGCTGATGGAGGCGGTCGATCTGGAGGCCGAATACGCCGAACAGGGCCGTGACGGGCTGGTGATGAAGCTGTTAATGGCCGAAATCGACCGCGCGCCGATCATTCCGCTGTCGGTGCCGTTTCCGCAAAGCCCGGCCTTGCGGGCGCGCTGCCATGCCTTTGTGGCGCGGCCCGATGCGGGTGAAACCATCGACAAATGGGCCGAAAACCTCCACCTGAACCGCCGCGCCTTCACGCGCCTGTTCCGCCGCGAAACCGGCATGAGCTTTGCCGAATGGCGGCAGCAGGCCTGTGTGCTGGCGGCCCTGCCACGGCTGGCTCTGGGCGAGCCGGTGACCATGATCGCGCTCGATCTCGGCTATGACAGCCCGGCGGCGTTTTCGACCATGTTCCGGCGTTGGCTCGGTGCCCCGCCCAGCCGTTACCGGCGCGATGATGCCTGATGCTGATTGGTATTAAGATACCCCCCCGTCATCTTCGCCCTGGCGGGCTCGACCCCACCTCCCCCACGCTGCGCGCAGGGAGGAGGGAGACAGGCGGCACATCCTCCTCCTTATCCAAAAAGTGAATCCACTTTTTGGGGAAACGCTTTAATCAACGAAGACTGCCCGCAACTGCATTTCGCGCTCCTGATGCAATCGCTCCAGCGCCTCGGCGGTAATTTTCGCCTGTTTGGCGCGAAAGGTCAGCACACCGATCGCGTTCCACAGGGCGGCAATCTCATCCTTGCCCTCGCTGCGCTGGGGCAGAGGCATGTCGAGATCGCCCTCCGAAAGGCGCAGGATCGCATCCGAGGCTTTTTGCAGCGGTGCCGTTACCCTGGTGGCCATCAGCCAGAACAGGCCGGCAAACAACAGGGCCGTGCCCGCCATCAGACCGATTATCAGGCGGTGCTGGTCGCGCGTGCGAAACCGGTCGACGGTTCTGTCGCCACTATTCAGTTTCTGATCCATTCCGGCGGCATAGGCTGTCATTTTTAACCCGATCTCCGCTTCAGCGGGCAGCAGCCGCTGCGCAAAAATCTGGGTCTGCCTCGCCGCGGTCAGACCCGATACAGCCTGCAACAGGGCACCGACACGGGTTTGCAGATCGGCTCTGGTCGACAGACTTGTGGGTTGGGCACCCTTTTCCCACGCCGTCAGATCGGCGATGGCCGGGTGGAGATCACTGGATAGCTGGCTTTTCAGGACACGTGTCGGCGGGCCGTTTCTGGCCGCCAGTGCCTGTGTTTCGGATTGGATAATATCGAGACTGGCGCGAAGCTGGCTAACGGTAGCAAGTTCGTTCACGGTGCTCTGATCCTTGTCGAGCACCTGATCGAAATTATTGAAATCTGTCAGGGCAATGCCCAGCATGAGAAAAAACAGGCATATGCAGGATGAGTAATAGATAAGTATACGCGTTTTCAGGGTCATGGATACATTCCGCAATATGTCGGATCAGAGGCCGGGAGCTTTGCGGCCCACGCCCTCTGATCTTCTGGTGGAAGGGGGATGCGGGTTAAGTTATGCGTTCAGGCCGCGCGAAGTTGCGTAACGAAGCTTTCCACTTCCGCCCGCAGGCTATCGGCCTGACTGGTCAGACTGCCTGAAAGCCCCATAAGTTGGGTCGAGGCGGCCCCTGTCATTTCGGCGGCCCGACCGACACCAAATATGTTTTCGGTCACCTGTCCCGCGCCTTCGGCAGCGCGGGAGGTATTGCTGGCTATCTCATTGGTGGCGGCGCTTTGCTGCTCGACAGCCGAGGCAATCATGGTCGAGATGGAGCGCACATTCTGAATGGTGGACACGATGCGCGAGATCGAATCGACTGTCCGGTTGGTCGCGCCCTGGATGAGCCCCACCTTGTTACTAATGTCCTCGGTTGCGCGCGCTGTCTGACCGGCCAGCGCCTTGACTTCGGAGGCGACGACCGCAAAGCCTTTGCCCGCCTCGCCCGCTCGGGCAGATTCAATCGTGGCATTCAGCGCCAGAAGATTGGTCTGGGCGGCGATGTCGCTGATCAGTTTGACGACTTCGCTGATGTTGCCGGCAGCCTCGGCCAGCTCCCGGATTTCACTTTCCGTTCGGGAGGTCTCCTCGGCGGCTTCAAGCGTGACGGAAGCGGCGTTGTTGACCTGCTGATTGATCTCACGAACCGAGACGCTCATCTCTTCAGTGGCGGCGGCGACAGTCTGAACATTGCCAGCGGCGGCTTCGGCTGCGCCGGAGACAACCTGGGACTGACGGGTGGTTTCCTCAGCTGTAGCCGCAAGGCTTTGTGCAGCCTCAGAGACTTCGATGGATGATTTATGGAAGGCCGACGCCAGGGCGCCCATGCGCGACTGGAAGGAATCTGCAATCGCATTGCGTTCGGCGACCAGCCGTTCGGCGGCGCGCAATTCCTGATTGGCGGCGTCAACGCGCAAGTGCTCGGCTTCGGCCAGACCCTGACGGAAAACATCGGCAGAACGCGCCATAGCGCCGAGTTCGTCCTTGCGCTCCTGACCGGGAATCGTGAGCGCCAGATCACCGTTCGACATCGAGCGCAGGGCGTCGGTCAGGGATTTCAGCGGGCGCACAATAGAGAAGCGCGTCACGAAGAAGGCGATGCACAGGACGCCCTGCACACCAATGCCCAGCGCGTCCCAGGTCAGGCTGATCGTCTTGTGCGTAGCGGCTCCGGCGGCGGCGGAGGCGGAGACATTATCGGCGAGCGTATCGTCAACCACCTTGCTCATCCGCGCCTCGACACTGACAATGGCCGGATCACAGGCGCTGTTCATCTGGTGCACGGCTGTGGTGTCATCATCCTGCAAAGCGGCATTTTCCGCCATTCCGCAGGCTTGGGCAATGGCCGACTGATAGGAGGACTGGATGCCGGAAATGCGGGTCGTTTCCTTGGGCAGCAAGTTCAGCGCCGCGCTGGTCTGGCTATCAAAGGTGGCTTCGGCCTTTTTCAGCTCCTTATCGGCCGTTTTCAGATCCGCCGGATCTTTGGCGGAGACCATTTTGTAAAGCGCAGCCTCGGATTTGATAATCTGCTTGGCGGCGCGCTCCATCTTGACGCTGGCCAGGCCGGGCCCGCTGATCACCGCACCATAGGTTTGGGCGATGGCCGCCATGCGTGACGTGGTCAAGGCCACCGTGATCACAGTAACGGCGGACATAAGCAGCATAAGGGCAAGCACCTTTCCCATCATCGGTATATTTTTGAGTGACACGTTCTACCTCACGTTTCAAAGAGAAGTTGTGTCACGTGATTCCGAAAGGCGTCGGCTTTGAGGTCTGTTCAAAGATCCCAGGTTCGGCGTCAGCGAGAGGGGGGAGGTGCTCTCGCCGGAAGCGCGTGATGTGAATTTTACCAGCCATTCCCTGAGGAATATGGATGAAATCACCCTGTGTGGTTAATAAAGCCCTAAGGATAATGTTACCGGTATCTATTCATCACCCGTGTCCGAATTTCGTTTCGGAAAATGGATGTTGCCTGCGCTTTCTGACGCATTTAGCAGTAGTTAATTACCGAATCAAAGTATTTTATTCAGTCAAATGCGTGCCATTGTAAATTGAGTCAATAATTCTAACTATCGTCAAGGAAATACTGTATTTTACATTTTGATTCGGATTCCGGATTGATGTGTTTGAAAACGGACGCCCTCCCGCATCGTGATCACGTCTTTTTGTAATGTTGCTTCTACACGCCGGTCACTCACCAGACACAACCATCAGCAGGGCTTTCGGGGCCAGGGAGCGAAATGCATGAGTGAGTGTCAGGGTCAGGCCAGCGCACAACATTTTCTGAAGGGTGAGACTTTTGACAGCCTGAGAGCGTTTTTTATCGAGCGTAAGCTGGCGTCGCACATGAATCCGGATGTCGATAAGGGTCAATTTAACTGGAAACTGAACTTTCTCGGACTGGGCCGGAACGCGGCATCGCTTGCGCCGGAGATGTATTTCTATCGTATTATTTGCGACGGGGCCTGGACGCGCGTCGATCACCCGGACCGTTCGATCATCAATATGGTTATGCCGTTGCGCGGCCGGGTGTCCCTGATCCGCGGGGACGAATATATTGAAGCCGAACCGGGCCTCGCCCTATTGTATCAGAGCGATGGTCATAGCCGCAGGCGGCACGAACCGGACGCGACCTGTCATGAGAGCGTCGGTTTCACGATGGATTTTCGCAATGCCGAACGTGTCCTGTCGGACATTCTCCAGTTTCCCGTGGAAAGTGACTTAAAGCTGTCGCCCCGTCTGGAACTGGACACGACCCACGGCCGCATCGTCGCCTCGATGATTGAGCAACTGAGCACCCTGCCGCACACGGATTCCCACCCGCCCCTGACGCCACGGCTACAGCAGCGGCTGGTCGAGGCCTTTACCCACCTTGTGCTGGAATGTTCGCTGCACCGCTATTCGGAACGCATGGTGCAGTCGGGCGGCGGGGCGGTGCCGGGCTATATCCGCCGGGCGCGCGACTTTATGCGCCAGCACTACCACGAACCCCTGACGATCGCCGACATCGCCGACGAAGTTCAGGTCAGTCTTCGCACGCTGGAGATCGGGTTTCGCACCTTTCTGGACACGACGCCGCTCATCTATCTGCGCACCTTACGCCTGAGGCGCGCGCGCGAACTGTTGATTTCGCCGGATAATCACCGCCCGATCAGCGCCATTGCCCGCGATCTGGGCTTTTATCATATTGGCCGCTTTGCCCAATATTATGCGCGCCTGTTCGGTGAAAGTCCGTCCGAAACACGCCGCCACAGGACGACGCCACAGCATTTTGAGACTCCAGACCATGAGGCCGGTGCCTGAACGGGCTGACGAAGCCGCAAGCGGTTCTCTGACATTGGCTCTTTGGCATATTGTGGTATAGCGGGGATTGCGACTCACGGACATACGGATGCAATCTCCGCCCGTTTCCGCCCCTAACCGCGCCAAAACGGTGCGGCTCTGCGCCAAAAGGCTTCTGCGTTTTCTGGAGTATCCTTTTGGCTGTCTCACAAAAACAGGCTGCGGAACCCGCCGCGGCAGCATCGCCCACCTCACTCGACCCACAGGACTGGTCAGGTTTGCGGACGCATGGCCATCAGATGCTCGACGATATGTTCGATCATCTGGAATCTTTACGCCAGCAGCCGGTATGGCAGGCCCCGCCCGCTGCGGCGCGCGCCCGTTTTCATGCCCCCCTGCCGCTTGGCCCCTCACCGCTGGGCGATGTGCATCAGCAATTTCTCGACGACATATTGCCCTTTAGCAGCGGCAATGCCCATCCGGGTTTCATGGGCTGGGTGCAGGGCGGCGGCACGCCGGTCGGGATGCTGGCCGAGATGCTGGCGGCGGGCCTCAACGCCAATCTCGGCGGACGCAATCACATGGCCATCGCGGTCGAGCGCCAGATCGCCCTGTGGATGCGCGACCTGTTCGGCTTTCCCGAAACGGCGCACGGCCTCTTCCTGACCGGGGCCTCACAGGCCAATTTCGTGGCGGTTCTGCTGGCGCGGCACAGGGCGCTTTCCACAGCGCCACAGGCCCCCCTCGTGGCCTATACGTCTCAGGCGGCGCATGGCTGCATTCCGCGCGCCTTCGATATGGCGGGGATCGGAGCGCAACATCTGCGCCGCATCGCCACGGATGCAGCGGGCCGGATGGACACGGACGCCCTGCAAGCTGCGATCCGGCAAGACCAGAAAGGGGGCCTCAAGCCCTTCATGCTGATCGGCACGGCGGGAACGGTCAATACCGGGGCCATTGACGACCTGACGGCGCTGGCCGCCATCGCCTCTGAGCACGGCCTCTATTACCATATCGACGGCGCGCTGGGGGCGCTCGGCGTCTGCGCCCCCGAACTGGCCCCTTTGTTTGCGGGCATAAACTTAAGCGACAGTCTGGCCTTCGATTTTCACAAATGGGGGCAGGTGCCCTATGATGCCGGTTTCCTTTTGACGCACGACGGCGCGGCGCAAAAGGCGGTGTTCGCCAATGAGGCCGCCTATCTGACCCGCGCCGAACACGGTCTGGCGGCGGGCGATCTGTGGCCGTGCGATTACGGCCCCGACCTGTCACGCGGCTTTCGCGCGCTGAAGACCTGGTTCACGCTTAAGGTCTATGGCCTCGATGCGCTGGGTGCGTCGATGGCCGCCAATTGCCGTCTGGCCGCCGGTCTTGCGCGGCGCATCGAGGCCGAGCCGGAACTGGAAGTCCTGGCCCCGGTCAGCCTCAATATCGTCTGTTTCGGCGTGCGCGATGACGCCAGTGGCGCCTTGAACGGCCGCATCATCGAAGCCCTGCACGCGGCGGGTCGCGTCGCCCCTTCCCTCACCCTGATCGACGGCAGAAAAGCGATCCGCGCCGCCATCGTCAACCACCGCACCACGGAGGCCGACATCGACGCCCTGATCGACGGCGTCTTATTGTTCGCCCGCCAACTGAAGGGGCCAGCCCTATGAAGACCCATGCTTCGCTGCATGATATTACCGGCATGAGCGAGATCGTCCGCACCTGCCACCACGGCAAGGATATAACGCCCCTGTGGGATCATCTGATCAAGCGCGCCACCGATAATCCCGATGATGCCTCAGCCCTGATGGATATTTCGACCATATTGCTCAGCCGGGGTCAGGCGGAGGACGGCCTGACCTGGCAGGGCGTGGCGATTGGCAAACAGCGCGATTACTGCATCACGCATGGCGATGGTTCGGGCCTGTCGATCCTCGCCTTCGTCACGGCGGGCGACATGATGGCCAATACGCCGCTCGATTTCCTGCTGCACGGTTCAAACTGCCGCCTGTGGCTGTGTTTTGTCGATGCCAGCACGCAAAGCCTGCCTGACCTGCCGCCCCACGATGTCGCCTTCCTCGCGGTTGGCGAATCGACGGCCAATCAGCCTGTGCTGGAACGGCTGGAGGTTCTGCTGAAAGACTGGCCGGGGCCGATCCTGAATAATGACCCGGCCATGATCGCCTCCCTGACGCGCGATGGCGTCAGCCAGCGACTGAAAGACGCACAGGCGCTGTTATCGCCCGCCACGATAAGGCTTGGCCGCGCGGCGCTGGCGGCGGTCAGCCAGGGCGCAATGTCGCTGACAGAGGCGGCGCAGGGCATGGATTTTCCGGTCATTCTGCGCCCGATCGGCACCCATGCCGGTAAGGGTATGCACCGCCTCAGCAACCCCGACGAACTGGCCGGGGCCTTGCGCGCCGAGACGGCGGACGCCTTCTATATCATCCCCTTTATCGACTACCGCAATGCCGATGGCCTCTATGCCAAGCAGCGCATCGTCCAGATCAAGGGCAGGCCGTTCGCCAGCCATGAGGCCATATCCAGCCACTGGATGGTGCATTATATGAATGCCGACATGCACGAAAACGCCGGTAAGCGCGCCGCCGAGGCCCAATGGATGAAAGACTTCGATCAGGATTTCGCCGTCCGCCACGCTGCCGCCTTCGCCGAGCTTTATGCGCTGATCGGGCTCGACTATTTCGGCATGGACTGCGCCGAACTGCCCGATGGCCGCCTGCTGATTTTCGAACTCGACGTGGCTATGGTGGTGCATGACATGGATGACGAAGCACTATATGCCTATAAGAAACCCGCCATGCGGCGTCTGTTCGACGCCTTTATCGACATGGCGGCGCAGGAGCCGCAAGCTATGGCCATGACCAGCGCATGAACACATTGCCGGACACGGTTATGGAGACGTGGCTGTCAGGCGGCGATGAACGCCTGACGCCCGATCCTGTGTCCGGCCTGAACCGCTACGGCCATGCCCCCCATCCCGTGCCGCAGGCTCTGGCCTTTGGCTCCTCCACCGCCTCCACCCCGACAGCGGGCGCATTTCAGGCGGCGCAAAGCCTGCACGACCAGCTTGGCGCGGCGCTGACAACGCAAGATGCCGGTCTTGTTTACGAAAAGGCGATGGCGGCCTTACGCGCTGAGATCAGCGCCATGTTCGGCCTGCCAGACGCCACCGGCGTGGTTCTGGCCGCGTCGGGCACCGACCTCCATCTTCTGGTGTCGCAACTGCTGGGCGGGGCTTATGAGACGCCGCTGAAAGTCTTGACGCCCGGCCCCGATGAGACGGGCAGCGGCGTCGGTCTGGCCGTGTCAGGCCGTCATTTTCTGGCCAGCGCCCGGCATGGCCGCGTCGTGGCCAAGGGCGAAGAGCTGAGCTTTGGCGACCGCGCCGAGACGCATGAATTTGCCGTGCGCGACACCGATGGGGGCTTGCGCCGCGAAACGGACATCGAGGCCGAACTGACAGCGGCCATCGCTGAGGCCGTGGCGCGCGGCCAGCCCTGCCTGCTGGTGGTCAGCGATGTGTCGAAAACCGGCCTGATCGCGCCCGGACTGGCCAGCGTGCTGCGCCTCAAACAGCGCTTTCCGCACCATCTCGACATCCTGATCGATGCCTGCCAGTGCCGCCTCGCGCCCGATACGATCCGGGCCTGTCTGGCGCAGAATTTTCTGGTGGCCATCACCGGCTCGAAATTCTTCGCAGGCCCCGTCTTCAGCGGCGCCCTGCTCTGCCCGCCCGCCTGGTCGGGGCGGCTGCGGCACAAGAGCCTGCACCCGGCGATGCGCGATTACAGCGCCCGCGCCGAATGGCCCATCGGCTGGGCGGCCCGACGGGCGCTGGATGACGCGCCCAACTGGGGCCTTGCGCTGCGCTGGCAGGCGGCGCTGTTTGAAATGCGCGCCTGTTACGCCCTGCCCGTCGCCCGCCGCCGCGCCGCCACCGCCGCCTTTGCCGGGGCGGTTCAGGCGCGCCTGATCGCCGATCCGGCCTTCGCGCCCCTCGACAGCATCGCCCCTGACCGTTCGGCCCTGTTGAGCGGACATGATTTCGACAGCCTGCCGACCATTTTTCCGTTTCAGCTCACACCACACGGACGCGCCCTGAGTTTTGCGCAGGCCGCTTTGCTGCACCAGAATCTGGCCGCCGCCAGCCCGCCCGTGCATCTCGGCCAGCCGATCCGTTTCGCCAGCGACAGCGCCATCCTGCGCCTGTGCCTGAGCGCGCCGCTGCTGGTCAGGGCGGCGCAAAATCAGGCCGGACGGGAGGCCGTTATCGCCGAAGCCATGCAGGCGCTTGACCGGACAGCCGCCCTCGCCGCGCAGCTTGTCCAGTCGGCGGCCAGACAGGCGCTGTCCGCAAAATGACAGGTTTGCAACGCGGCGCCCTATTGATGCCTGAGACTCACGCCATGCCTCCAGGCTGAAACTGACCCTGTCCGAAAGGATCGCTACCCGGTGTGACGACAACCGCTGATCCTCTGGCCGAGTTTTTCGGCATAGCACCTGCTCTGGCCCGTCATTCCGGCCCGTGGCTGGCTGCGGCCAGAGAGCTGGCACAGGCAGACCGGCTGGGCGAGGCGATGATGGCCGTCGAACGCGCCCGGGCGCTTGATCCGCGCGCCCTGCCCGCCCGCAGCCTGCATAAGCATCTGTCCGAACGGATCGCCGCCGCCGAACCGGCGCTGATCAGGCTGGAGCTGGCCGCCGCCCTGCATTTTGATCAGGCCGCGCCGCAGATGGAACTGGCCTTTGCCTATGCGACGCGCGAACGTCTGCACGATGCCGAGCGCCAGTTTCGCCGCGCCCTGAGGCTTGATCCTCTGCACGCCGAGGCGCAGGGCGGACTGGCCGCCCTTTATCTGCGCGCCGGTCTGCCCGATCAGGCGCGTGAGGCGGCACTGGCCGCCATAGAGCTGGAACCGGCTCAGGCCCTGGCCTGCCAGACCCTGTCCAGCCTGGCCGAACGCGATGGCGACAGCGCGGCGGCGGACGCCTGGCTCGACCGCGCCTATGCCGCCTGCGCCCTGTTTCATGATGTGGTGGCCGACAGCCTGTGCGACGTGCTGGTGCTGGCCACGCGCACCCAGGGCAATATACCCTACCGGTTTCTGATGCCGCCCACCCTGTACAGCCGCCACGTCTGGTATATGGAACACGCCCGCGCCGATCAGGTTTTGCCGCCCTATGATGTGGTGTTCAACAGCCTCGGCGATCCCGATCTGACCGGGCCTTCCGCCGAAGCGGTGGCGCAGTTTCTCGCCCGCAACACCCGGCCCGTCATCAACCGGCCGGAGCGCGTGCAGCAGACATTTCGCCACCTGATCCCCGCCCTGCTCGGCGACATCACAGGGGTCTGCGCGCCCAGAACCGTGCGGGTGATGGCGCAGGACATTGTGCAAGGCGGGCTTGACCTGCCCGTGCTGGTGCGCCCTCTGGCCTCGCACGGCGGGGTGGGACTGTACCGCGCCGACACGCCTGACGATCTGGCCGCGATTGTCGCCCGGCTGGACGGTCAGGCGGTCTATGTCACCCAATATGTCGATTACCAACAGGCCGACGGCCAGTTTCGCAAGGGGCGGATGATCTTTATCGACCGCGTGCCCCTGCCCTATCACTGGGCCATTTCCAGCCACTGGATGGTGCATTACGACAGCTCGGACATGAACAGGGGCGGCGATGCTGACTGGCGGCGCGCCGAGGAAGCGCGCTACCTCTATGACACCGCAGCCTTTCTCGGCGCGCGGGCCAGCGCCGCCATCGCCGAAATCGGACGGCGGCTCGATCTCGACTATTGCGGGCTGGATTTTTCCCTGCTGCCCGACGGGCACGTGCTGGTCTTCGAGGCCAATGCCACCATGCTCGTCCATCCCGAAGACGAAGACGGGCCGCTGGCCTATCGCAACCGCGCCGTCAGCCGCATCACCGACGCCTTCCGGGCCCTGCCGCAACTGGGTGCGAGGCTTTAGGCCTCGCAGCCCTTTGTCAGCAAGGCCCGCATCACCGTGCGCAGGGTGGAGATAAAGGCGTCGCCGCCATCCGCCGCGTAGAGGCCATTGGCCAGCAGGCCGTCGGCCATGACGCGAAACATATCGGCGCGCGCCGTCAGCTCGGCCTCGCTTGCCGCATAAGGCAGGGTGCGGCGGAAAAGCTGGCGGCCCAGTTCGCGCTCGTCTTCGATAATGGCGCGCAAAATGGCCTCGACGCGCGGATTGCGCGCCGCTTCGGCATAGATTTCCAGCCGCAGGGCGGCGCGGTCGCGCTGACGCTGGCGGCTGACGAAATCATCGGCATCGGCCAGAACCAGCGCCACCAGCTCTTCGGGCGCACACGCCCCGATGCGCGCCACCTTGTTCTGGATCTCGTCCAGATCGCGCGCCACAATCGCCTCGATGATCGCTTCCTTGCTGGAAAAATAGCGATAGATGACGCCGACACTGAGCCCGGCTTCGCGCGCGATCTCGTCCATCGAAGCGCCGCGAAAGCCTGAGCGGATGGCGCAGGCAATGGCGGCGTCGAGGATGATGGCGCGGCGTTCCTGACGGCGCTGTTCGCGCGAAGGCGTCACCGGACGCATCATTGTAAAGCTACTGACATATTCTGAGTTGCAATTATTTTAATGACTCCGCGCTTGACCTAACACAGCCTCCCGATTAAGGGAAGCCACCGTTGAGTGAACGCTCATTCTCATTTTGTGCGAGCCGCCCTGATGACCGCCCTTTTCCACATGCCCGCCCGCCACCTGCTCCCCGCCGCCGCGCTGGCCGTGCTGTTAAGCGCCTGCGGGGCCAAGCCCGGCGGTATGCAGCAACCGCCAGCCCAGGTCGGGGTCGAGATTGTACATACCGAAGCCGTGCCGCTGACGACCGAACTGAGCGGGCGCACCTCGTCCTACCTCGTATCGGATGTGCGCCCGCAGGTCGGCGGCATCATCAAGGCGCGCCTGTTCACCGAAGGCGGCCCGGTCAAGGCCGGCCAGCCGCTCTACCAGATCGACCCGGCCACCTATCAGGCGGCGCTCAGCAGCGCCCAGGCGGCGCTGGCCAATGCCCAGGCGGCCCGGACCTCGGCGAAGCTCAAGGCCGACCGCTATGCCGAACTGGTCAGGATCAACGCCATTTCGAAGCAGGATAATGACGACGCCCAGGCCGCCCTGCAACAGGCGCAGGCCCAGGTGCAGTCCGCCCAGGCTCAGGTGCAGGCGGCGCAGATCAATCTCGGCTACACCACGGTGCGCGCGCCGATTTCGGGCCTCATCGGCAAGTCGAGCTACACGCCGGGCGCGCTGGTCACGGCCAGTCAGGCCGACGCCCTGACCACGATCCATGAATCGGATAAGATGTATGTCGATATCAGCCGCTCGTCCTCGGATGTGCTGGCCATGAAGCAGGCGGTGCAGGCGGGCACGGTCGGCGCTTCGGACAGCGCTCAGGTGCAACTGGTGCTCGATAATGGCAGCGTGTATCCGATCACGGGCCATCTCGAATTTTCCGACGCAACGGTCGATGAAGGCACGGGCACGGTCAATCTGCGCGCCGTGTTCAACAATCCGAACGGGCTTCTGATGCCGGGCATGTTCGTGCGCGCCCGCATCACCACGGGCGTGGCTCCCCATGGCGTTCTGCTCGATCCCGCCGCCGTGCAGCGCGATCCGAAGGGCAATGCCTCGGTCTTCGTCGTCGGCCCCGACAGCAAGATCGCGGTGCGCCCGGTCACGCTGGGGGCGAATATCGGGCAGAAATGGCTGGTTCTCAGCGGCCTGAACGCAGGCGACAAGGTGGTCGTGCAGGGGCTGCAAAAGATCGCGCCGGGCGCGCCGGTGAAAGCCACCGTCGTCACCAGCGCCGAATAAAGATTCAGGATAGGACGCCGCCATGCTGTCGCGCTTTTTCATCGACCGGCCGATCTTCGCCTGGGTCGTCGCCATTGTGATCATGCTGGCCGGGGCGCTGTCCATCATGCGCCTGCCGGTGGAGCAGTATCCCGACATCGCCCTGCCGCAGGTGACGGTTTCGGCCAGCTATCCGGGGGCCTCGGCCAAGACGGTCGAAGACAGCGTCACCCAGATCATCGAACAGAGCATGAAGGGGCTGGACGGCCTCCAGTATATGAGCGCCACCTCGACCGCCACCGGCGGGGCCAGCCTGACCCTGACCTTCAAATCGGGCACCGATCCCGACATCGCCCAGGTGCAGGTGCAGAACAAGCTGCAAACCGTCACGGCGCTTCTGCCGCAATCGGTGCAGGCCCAGGGCATTTCGGTCGTGAAATCGACCACCAACTTTCTTCTGGTGGTCGGCGTCTATGCCGATGACGGCAAGACCACTCAGGCCGATATTTCCGACTATATCGGCTCGTCGATCAAGGATCAGATCAGCCGCGTCGATGGCGTCGGCGATGTGCAGTTGTTCGGCGCGCAATATGCGATGCGCATCTGGCTCGATCCGCAGGAACTGGCCAGCTATAATCTGATGCCGTCCGATGTGGTGGCGGCCATCCAGACCCAGAACACCCAGGTGTCGGCGGGCGAACTGGGCGGCCTGCCCGCCGTCAAGGGCACCATGCTCAACGCCACCATCACGGCGCAATCACGCCTGACCACGCCGGAGCAGTTCCGCAACATCATCGTCAAAACCCAGAGCAATGGCGCCAGGGTGTATTTGAGCGATGTGGCGCGCGTTGAGCTGGGGGCGGAAAGCTATGCCTCCTCGGCCACCTATAACGGCTTCCCGGCGTCGGGCATCGCGGTCAAGCTGGCGCCGGGCGGCAATGCGCTCAACACCGCCAAGGCGGTCAAGGCGCGCATGGACGAGCTGTCGAAGAGCTTCCCCCACGGTATGCACTATGTCGTGCCCTACGACACCACGCCCTTTATCACCCTGTCGATTGAGGAGGTGGTCAAGACGCTGGTTGAGGCGGTCGTGCTCGTCTTCCTCGTCATGTACGTCTTCCTGCAAAACTGGCGCGCCACCCTGATCCCGACCATCGCCGTGCCGGTCGTGCTTCTGGGCACGTTCGGCGTGCTGGCGGCGGTTGGCTATTCGATCAATACCCTGACCCTGTTCGGACTGGTGCTGGCCATCGGCCTGCTGGTCGATGACGCCATCGTGGTGATCGAGAATGTCGAGCGCATCATGTCCGAAGAGGGACTGCCGCCGCGCGTCGCCACGCGCAAATCGATGAGCGAAATCACCGGCGCCCTGATCGGCATCGCGCTGGTTCTGGCCGCCGTGTTTATTCCGATGGCCTTCTTCACCGGTTCACAGGGCATGATCTACCGCCAGTTTTCGGTGACCCTGGTGTCGGCTATGGCCCTGTCGGTGCTGGTGGCCCTGATCCTGACGCCCGCCCTGTGCGCCACCTTGCTCAAGCCGGTGAAAAAGGGCGAAGGCCATATCCAGACCGGACTGGCCGGCTGGTTCAATCATCGCTTCGACGACGCCAGCAACCGCTATCAGGGCATTGTGCGCACAATTCTGGTTCAGCCCGTGCGCTGGCTGATCGGCTTTGCCCTGATCGTCATCGCCGTGGCGGTGCTGTTTACGCGCCTGCCGACCGCCTTTCTGCCGGAAGAAGATCAGGGCATCATCTTCACCCTGATCCAGTTGCCCGCCGGGGCGACGCAGGAACGCACGCAAAAGGTCGTCGATGATGTGCGCGCCTATTTCCAGAAGGACCCGGCGGTCGAGGCCGTGTTCGGCGTCACCGGCTTCAGCTTCGGCGGACAGGGCCAGAACATGGCGATGGCCTTTGTGCGCCTGAAGGATTTCGACAAGCGCCACGCCGCCAAGGACAAGGCCGCCGCCGTCGCCATGCGCGGCATCGTGCACTTTGCGAGCTATCCCAATGCCAGCGTCTTCGCCGTGGTGCCGCCCGCCATCTCGTCGCTCGGCACCTCGTCCGGCTTCACCATGATGCTGGAGGATCAGGGCAATGTCGGCCATGATACCCTGATCAAGGCGCGCAACCAGTTGCTCGGCATGGCGGCGAAAGACCCGCTGCTCAGCGCCGTGCGGCCCACTGGCCAGGAAGACACCGCCCAGCTCGATGTCGATGTCGATCAGGCCAAGGCCGGGGCGATGAACCTGACCCTGTCCGATGTCAACAGCGTGTTATCGACCGCCTGGGGCGGGGCCTATGTCAATGATTTCATTGATCGTGGCCGCGTCAAGAAGGTCTATGTCCAGGCCGATGCGCCCTACCGCATGACCGCGGCCGATCTTGATCGCTGGTATGTGCGCAATGCCGATAACCAGATGGTGCCCCTGTCGTCGATCGCCAGCGAAAAATGGAGCTTCGGCGCGCCCAGCCTGACGCGCTATAACGGCCAGTCCGCCGTCGAGATCGACGGCGCGCCCGCCCCCGGCAAAAGCTCCGGTGCGGCGATGGCCGAGATGGAAAAGCTGGCCAAACAGCTTCCGGCGGGCATTGGCTATGAATGGACCGGCATTTCCTTGCAGGAAAAACAATCGGGCAATCAGGCCTCGGCCCTCTATGCCCTGTCGATTGCCGTCGTCTTCCTGCTGCTGGCGGCGCTCTATGAAAGCTGGTCGATCCCGCTGGCCATCATCATGGTGATTCCGCTGGGCGTGCTGGGCGCTCTGGTGGCCATGAGCTTCCGTGGCCTGAACAATGATGTCTATTTCCAGGTCGGGCTGCTGACCATTATCGGCCTGTCGGCGAAGAACGCCATCCTGATCGTCGAATTCGCCAAATCGCTGCACGAAGACGGGCGCAGCCTGACCGAGGCGACGCTGGAGGCGGTGCGTATCCGCCTGCGGCCGATCATCATGACCTCGCTCGCCTTCACCTTCGGTATCATGCCCCTGGCCATTTCCAACGGCGCGGGTTCGGGCGCGCAGCACGCCATCGGCACCGGTCTGGTCGGCGGCATCCTGTCGGCCACCTTCCTGGCCATCTTCTTCGTGCCCCTGTTCTTCGTACTGGTGCAAAAGTGGTTCAAGGCCGACGAAAAACATGTGCTGAAGCTGAAGCAGATGCGTGAGGACGCCGAGCTGGAACGCACCGCCAATGATGGCGATCATCCCCCGTCGGCGCACTGAGTGAGGTTCCGGTCATGAAATCTGTCACCCTTCCTTCTTTGATGCTGGCCTCTGCTCTGGCCTCTGCCCTGGCTTCGGCTTTGGGTTTGAGCGCCTGCACCATGACGCCAAAATATGAGCGGCCCGCCCTGCCGGTGGCGCAGACCTGGCCCGTCGCCGATACGACCCAAGGCCCGGATGTGCGCCAAAATGCGGGCGACCTGCCGTGGCGGCAGGTTTTCCTCGATCCGCGCCTGCAACACGTCATCGACGCGGCCCTGACCCATAACCGCGACCTGCGCATCGCGGCGCTCAATATCGAAACGGCGCGCGCCTCTTATCTGATGACGCGCTCCGGCCTCGTGCCGTCGCTGAACGGAACCTTGAGCGAAACGCGCACCCGTCAGCCGGGCATCGATAGCGACATCTATGCCGCCGCCCTGGCCGTTCCGGCGTGGGAGATCGATCTGTTCGGCAAGGCGCGCTCGCAGGCTCAGGCGGCGAAGGAAAGCTTCCTCGCCTCGGATGAAACGCGCCGCGCCACGCAAATATCGCTGATCAGCCAAACGGCGCAGGCCTGGCTGACTCTGGCCGCCGATCAGGATCTGCTGCGGCTGGCCCGCGAAACCCTGCGTTCGCGCCAGGAGGGCTATGATCTCAGCCAGCGCATGTTCGCGCTGGGCGCGGCTTCGGAAACCGACCTGCGCGGGCTCGAAATCCTGACCGAACAGGCGCGCGCCGACGCGGCGCAGTTCGAGGCGCAGGTGCAGCAGGACAAGGATGCGCTCAATCTGATCGCGGGCACGCAACTGGCTGCTGCCGACCTGCCCGACAGCCTGCCGGGGGACGCTGTGCTCAGCGACCTGCCCGCCGGTCTGCCCTCGGATGTGTTGACGCAGCGCCCCGATGTTCTGGCCGCCGAGCACCAGATCAGGGCCGCCAATGGCGATATTGGCGCGGCGCGCGCCGCCTTCTTCCCCAGCATCAGCCTGACCGGCTCCACCGGTTCGGCCTCCACCGATCTCGGCCATCTGTTCTCATCGGGCAGCGGTGCCTGGAGCTTTGCGCCCGCCATCAGCGTGCCGATCTTCCGGGGCGGCTATAATATCGCCAATCTCAGGGGCGCAAAGGCGCAGCAGCAGATCGCCGTGGCCACCTATGAAAAGAGCGTGCAGGCCGCCTTCCGCGATGTGGCCGACGCCCTGGCCGTGCGCGCCAGCATCGCCACCCGGCTCAGCGCCACGGATAAGGCCGCCCACGCCGCCGATGTGTCGCTAAACTTAGGCAAGGCGCGCTACGACAAGGGGGTCGATTCCTATCTCAACCTGCTTGATGCGCAGCGCACCGATTACAGCGCGCAACAGGCTTTGATCGCCGTGCAACTGGCGCGCGCCGCCAATCTGGCCAGCCTGTATGCGGCGCTGGGCGGCGGCGGGCTTTAGGACTTAAAAAACAAAGGCTTAGAGCGCATCCTCTCAAGAAGATACCCCTCCGGCGCTGCGCGCCACCTCCCCATTGCTGCGCAACAGGGAGGAGGGAGGTGCCGCCTGAGTCTTTCTTCCAGTACCACACCCTCCTCCCTGTGCCGAAGGCATGGGGAGGTGGCGAGCAAGCGAAGCGCGTCGAGACGCAGGGGTACTGTCTTTATTGCATATGACCCGCTCCAGAGCGTTTCCCCAAAAAGTGGATCCACTTTTTGGATAAGGAAGAGCGATAAAACAAAAACTTAGAGCGCCGATCTGAGTCTATCAGATCGAAAAGCGCTCTAAGCCCTGGCGGCGATATAGGCGCGCCAGCCACCCAGCGCCGTAATGTCCTGGGCCCCCTCCATCGCGCGCGGTTCGGCCACGAAGCCCTTGACCTCGCTGCCGTCGGAAAGCGTCACCGTGCCGATGGCCAGAGGCGCAGGCACTTCGGCGACGAAGCTGCCAAAGGCGGCCACGTCCAGCTCATAGACCTCGACCTGGATCGCCGCGCCGCCCGCATCATGGATCAGGGCGGGCTTGGGCGGGGTGGTGTGGGTCATGGCATAGAGCCGGTAGGTCGGGGCGGTTTCGGTGGCCGTCACGAAAACCGCCTCGCGTGAGGTCAGTTGCCAGTGCAGCGGCATATCCTTCAGATGCGCCCCGACGACCGCCAGTTTCACCGTTTCCATACGTGTCTCCCTATCAAGATCAAGCGGCGGCACAGCGAAATCCGCCGCCACCTCACAGGTTGTAGCTATAGTGATCAGCGCCTTGTCGGTCCAGGCGGGGCCCATAAAGGTGACGCCGAAACCGGTGCCATTGGCGCGGAATCCCGCCGGTATGGCCACCGCCGCCATGTCGAGCAGGTTGACGAAATTGGTATAGAGGCCAAGCTGGGCATTGAGCACGATGGGTGCGGCCTGCATCTCGGCGATGCGGTAGATGGTGGGGGCGGTCGGCAGCATCAGGGCATCGACCTGCGCCCAGATGGCCTCGGCGTCACGCATGAAGCCTGCCAGTTCATACTGCCCCTTAAAGGCCTCGACCGCCGTGATCCCAAGCCCGCCCAGCACGATGTCGCGCACGGTCGGGTCCATCGTTTCGGGCCGGTTCAAGGGCCGGTCGCCCAGCGCCGCCGTGCGTTCGGCCACCCACGGCCCTTGGTACAAAAGCGCGGCGGCACGGCTAAGCGACGAAATATCGAGCCGCACAATCTCATGGCCCGTGGCGATCAGCCGCTCCATCGCCGCCGCGAACAGCCGCGCCGATTGCGCATCGCCGCACCCGTTGAGCTGATCGTCGCGCGGCACGCCGATGACGCGCATAGGGCGCGCCTGATCCTGCAACGGCCTTGAATAGACATCGCTGGCATCGAACCCGGCCACCACCTCATCGATCAGAGCGGCCTCGGCGGGCGAGGCGGTAAAGACGCTGATGCAATCAAGCGAGCGGCAGGCGGGCACGAGGCCCGACGTGCTCCAGCGCCCTTTGGTCGGCTTGAACCCGGTCAAATGATTGAAGGCGGCGGGCACGCGGCCCGACCCCGCCGTATCGGTGCCAAACGCAAACGCCACCAGCCCCGCCCCCACCGCGACAGAAGACCCCGAACTGGAGCCGCCGCTGATATAGGCGCGGTTAAAGACGCAGGCCGGTGCGCCGTAAGGGCTGCGCGTGCCGTTCAGCCCCGTGGCGAACTGGTCGAGATTGGTCTTGCCGACATAGAGCGCGCCCGCCGCCAGCACGCGCGCCACGACATGGGCGTGATCTTCGGCCACATAGCTGAAATCGGGGCAGGCCGCCGTGGTAGCCATGCCCGCCACATCGATATTGTCCTTGACCGCGAACGGCACCCCCGCCAGCGGCAGGTCTTCGCCCGCCGCGATGCGTGCATCAATCACCTGCGCCGCCGCCAGGATGTCCTCCGGCGCAGGCCGCGAAATCCACGCCTGCGGCTGCACGCGGTCATAGGCGGCAAGGCGCTGTAACACCTCCGAGGCGACCTCCACCGCCGTCCGTTGCCCGGCCCGCACCTCGGCGGCGAGGCGAATGATATGCCAGCGCGTCACGACGCCGCCTCCAGCGCCACCAGCGCCGCACCGGGGCTGACCGCCTGTTTCTCGGCGGCGAAGACGGCGCGGATCGTGCCTTTCGCCGGACTGGTGACGGCGCATTCGGTCTTCATCGCCTCGATGACGGCGATCACCTCGCCCTTTTCGACCGCCATGCCGGGCGTGACCAGCATCTTCCACACGCTGCCGCCGAACGGCGCTTCGATCACCTCGCTGCCTTCGGGCACGGTGATGGCGGCGACCTCGGCGGCCCCGCCCGCCTCTTCGCTGAGCGCCGCCAGCCGGTCGAACTCGCCACGGCGGTGCCAGTCGGCGCGCTCGGCCTCGAAGGCGGTCTGGCGTTCGGTCTGGAAGCGCGTGATCGAAGAGGCATTGTCTTTCAGGAAGGCGCGGTAATCGCGCAGGCGAAACACCTCTTCGTCGATGCGGATGGCGCGCCGCCCCAGCGGGAAATCGCGCCGCCATTCGGTCAGTTCGTCGTGGCTGACCGGGAAAAAGCGGATCTGGTCGAAGAAACGCAGCAGCCACGGCTTGCCGTCGGTAAACACCTCCGTCTGGCGATAGGTGTTCCACACCTGAATCGTCCGGCCAAAGAGCTGATAACCGCCCGGCCCCTCCATGCCGTAAATGCACATATAGGCCCCGCCGATGCCGACCACATTGGGCGGCGTCCAGGTGCGGGCGGGGTTATATTTGGTGGTGACCAGCCGGTGACGCGGATCAATCGGCGTGGCCACCGGCGCGCCGAGATAGACATCACCCAGCCCCATGACCAGATAGCTGGCGTCGAACACCGTTTTCTTGACATCCTCGACGCTGTTAAGTCCGTTGATGCGGCGAATGAACTCGATATTGTCGGGGCACCACGGCGCATCATCGCGCACCGAGGCCATGTATTTGTCGATGGTCTGGTAGATGGCCGGATCGCCCCAGCTTAGGGGCAGATGGACGATGCGCGTCGGTATCTCGAAATCATCAAGCCCGCCCAGACGGTCTTCGGCGACTTCGAGCGCCTGAAGCAACCGGCCTTGCGACAGGACGCGGCTGTCGAAATGGATTTGCAGCGAGCGGATGCCCGGCGTGATGTCGATAATGCCGGGCAGCCTGCCCTCGGCCACCTGAGACTGCACATCCAGCATCAGGGCGTGGATGCGCAGGCGCAGTTCGAGATCAAGCACAATCGGGCCGTATTCGACCAGCAGGTGACGATCACCCTGACGGCGATAGATGACGCGCGGCCTGTGATCTTGTTCGGCGATCTCATGCAGGATCGGCGACGCGGCGGGGGCTGTGGCGGGCGGCGCTTCGGCCAGTGTCAGCGTGGCCAGGGTCGCGTCCTGCGCCCGTTCGGCGGCCACCGCCACAGCGTCATCGACGGCCTGAAAGCGGACTGTATCGCCGGGGGCCAACTGGCCCACCTGCCACAGATCGGCCTGTATCACCACGAACGGACAGACAAACCCGCCAAGCGATGGGCCGTCCGGCCCGAGAATGATCGGCATGTCGCCGGTGAAATCGACCGCGCCGATAGCATAGGCGTTATCGTGGATATTGGAGGGGTGCAGCCCCGCCTCGCCGCCATCCGTACGCGCCCAGTTGGGCTTCGGGCCGCTCAGGCGCACGCCGGTGCGGTTGGAATTGTAATGCACCTTCCATTCGGTGGCGGTGATCATCTCAATATCTTCGGTCGTGAAGAAATCGGGCGCGCCGTGCGGGCCATACAGCACCCGCAAGGCCCAGGTGCGCGACATCTGCGGCACCACGCCCGGCCCCGGCAGGGACGAGGGCACAGCAGGCAAGGGGTTGAGATGCAGGGTGTCGCCGGTCATGACGGCACGACCGGCATGGCCGCCAAATTCGCCGAGCGTAAAGGCGCTGGCGCTGCCGAGATAGGCCGGCACGTTCAGCCCACCGGCAAACAAAACATAGCCGCGCAGGCCCGCCCCGCTGACCCGGCCGATCTTCAGAACCTGACCGGCGGCCACCTCAAATGGCTGATGAAAGGCCACGGATTCGCCATCCAGCGTCGCTTCAAAGATCGCGCCCGACAGGCACAGGCGCGCCGCCGCCTTGAAGGCCAGTGTCGGCCCCGTGGCGGTGATTTCCAGACCCGGCGCACTGTCCTCATTGCCCAAAAGCCGGTTGCCGAGCCGGAAGGCAAAGCCATCCATCGGCCCCGAAGGCGGCACGCCGATGTCCCACAGGCCCGTCCGCCCCGGATAGTCCTGCACCGTGGTGGCCGTGCCACCCGACAGCACGCTGACCGTCTGCGGGTGATAGGCGATGTCGGCCAGTGCCCGCGTCGAGACTTCGCCGCTGGTGAAGGCTTCCGAGCGCACGACCGTTTTCAGCCAGTCGAGATTGGTTTCGATCCCGGCCAGAATCGTCTGATCGAGCGCCGCCTGCATGGCCTTCACCGCCGCATCGCGGTCGGGCGCGGTGACGATCAGCTTGGCCAGCATCGGGTCGTAAAAGGCGCTGACATCCGAACCGCTGGCCACCCAGCTATCGACGCGCGCATCGCCGGGAAAGCCCACCTCGATCAGCCGCCCGGAACTGGGGCGATAGCCCTCCGCCGGGTCTTCGGCATAGAGGCGCACCTGAATTGACGCACCCGTTGGCGTGGGTGCTGGCGCATCGAGAAAGGCGAAATCGCCCGCAGCGCCCCTGATCATCCACTCAACCAGATCAATGCCGGTCACCTGTTCGGTGACGCCGTGTTCGACCTGAAGGCGCGTATTGACCTCAAGGAAGAAGAAATCATCGCGCCCCGCATCATACAAAAATTCGACCGTGCCCGCCGACAAATATCCGGCCCCTGAGGCCAGTTTGACCGCCGCGTCGATCAGGGCTGTGCGCGTCGCTTGCGGCAGATGGGGCGCGGGCGTTTCCTCGACCACCTTTTGATTGCGGCGTTGCAGCGAGCAATCGCGTTCGCCCAGCGCCGTGACGCGGCCTTTGCCGTCGCCGAACACCTGCACCTCGATATGACGCGCCACGCGGACATAGCGTTCGAGAAACACGCCGCCATCGCCGAAATTACCGGCCCCCAGCCGCGCCACAGTGGCAAAGCCCTCGCGGATGTCATCAGGGTTTTCGCAGATCTTCATGCCAATGCCGCCGCCGCCCGCCGTGGCCTTCAGGATGACCGGATAGCCGATAGCTACCGCCGACGCGACCGCCGCTTCGGCATCGGTCAGAAGGTCGGTGCCGGGGGCCAGAGGCACACCTAAGCTGGCGGCCATGTCGCGCGCCGTGTGCTTCAGGCCAAAGACGCGCATATTTTCCGGCGTCGGGCCGATAAAGACCAGCCCTTCCGCCGCGCACCGTTCGGCAAAACCGGCATTTTCCGACAGGAAACCATAGCCGGGATGGATGGCCTCGGCACCCGTGGCCCTGGCGGCGTCGATAATGGCGTCGATCTTCAGATAGCTTTCCGCAGCCGGAGACGCGCCGATAAACACCGCCTCATCGGCCTGCGCCACATGCAGCGATCCGACATCGGCTTCGCTGAACACGGCCACCGAACCGATACCCATTTTTTTCAGCGTGCGGATGATGCGGCAGGCGATGGCGCCGCGATTGGCGATGAGAACTTTTTTGAACATCAGTTGCTCACCACCACCATGCGCACCGGCGTCGGGTTGAAGCCATTGCAGGGATTATTGATCTGCGGGCAGTTGGACACCACCACCACCACGTCCATCGCCGCCTTGAGATCGACGCTTAAGCCCGGTGCGGAAATACCATCGACAATACCGAGCGTGCCATCGGCCTCGACCGGCACATTCATGAAGAAGTTGATGTTCGACACCATGTCGCGTTTGTTGCGTCCGGCGCGGACATTGGCGTCGAGAAAATTATCGACGCAGGCGTGGTGCGATTTGGTGTGATGGCCATAGCGCAGGGTGTTCGATTCACAACTGCACGCCCCGCCAATGGTGTCATGATAGGCCACCGAGGTGTCGGTGATCGTCATCATGACGCGGCCTTCGTTCGATAAAAGCTGCGCCCCTTTGCGCAAAAACAGATTGCCCTGCGCCGCAATCGTATCCTGCGCGCTGTAGCGTTCCGCATCGTCGTGCGCCGCATAGATCAGGAAATCGACGGCCTGATTGCCCTCCAGATCGAGGATGCGCAAAGACTGGCCCTTGCGTACCGTGTGCATCCACGGCGCGCGCGCCGGCACCACCTCATCGTGAACAACCGACCCCGCAAGGCCTGTCAGTGCCATATCTTCGGTCATCTTCTTAACGCTCATAAAAATCTTCGGTGTTGAGAAAGGCGCGCTGGCCCTCCGGCGTGGCGTTGCGAATGGCGTCGTCGGGCGGCGTCACCGGCCCGCGCCAGGCCGTCACCCGCACGGGCGTCACCGTGTAATCGGGGCGCGGATCGAGCACATGCGGCGTATTGGCCAATACGATGATCACATCCATTTCGGCACGCAAAATCAGGCTGCGACCGGGGGCAAACGGGCCGATGTCGGGCTGGGTTGCGCCATCTTCGGCAATGCGCACGCCCTTGAACCAGTTGATCGACGGATGCACGTCCTTGCGGCCCAGACCGTACTTGCCGACGGCCAGCATAAAGCGGTCGCGCGCATTGGGGTGCGGGCCGTAATTATCCCCCTCGCCGTATTTGCGGGTATAGGCCGCCGGATTGGAGGCCCCGCAAAACACATCATGCGTGCCCGCCTCATCGGCGACAATGCTCATCATCACCCGGCCCATATCGGACAGGAGCAGCCTGCCCTGACCGAGATAGCCGTTCCACTGCACCTTGATCGTGTCGGCGACATTGAGCCGCTCGGTCGGCAGTTCGGCATTGAAGAGCAGCATGGACAGACAGCCATCGCCATGCACGTCGATCAGGCGCACAGATGCGCCGCGTTTCAGCCATTTGTGGCTATAGCCGCCCGCCGCGATGGTTTCTTCCCAGATGACCTCAGCGCCTTCGGGGGCATCGGCGGCGCGGGCGGGCACAACCGGCATGGCCTCAACCTGCGTACCGGCCTGAGAACGGGCATGGGCCTGAGCGCTTTTCGGATCGGCTGTGGTCGTCATTGCGCTTGTCTTTCGGAATCCATATGCGCGCCCTCAGCCCCACCCCCGGCATGATCGTGCAGTTGCGGCAGCAGGGCCACCGTGGTGACCAGCTTGACCTGATAGACGCCGCGCACCCGGCGCAGATCATCGCACAGATCGGCCAGTTTCTGCGGCGGCCCCTGCACCAGCAGCACCTCAAGCGACTGATCGTTTTCTAAAAATATGTGCTGCGAGGAGATGACCTCCTTCAGATAATCGCGCTGTTTTTGTGCAATGCGGTGGCGCACCGTACCGGCGTCCGAGCGATAGGTCATGGTGACCGTGCCCGCCACCACATCATCGGGGCGCGAGGCTTCGGCGTGGTCGGCCACCGCGCCGCGTATCAGCTCAACGATCAGGCTTGAGCGCGATTTCAGGCCGCGCTCTGCGATCATTTGATCAAGAGATTCAAAGAGATCGGCTGGCAATGTCATGCTCAGCCGGGCCAGGTTGCTGGTGTCTGAAACGCTCATTCTGGTATCCGATTTGCGATATTACCAATACCTTATTTGATAATATTTTTAATAGGAAGCACCGGATTGAAAATAAACATTTCCATTTGTTTCATCCTTGTGATTGGACGCCCTCCCTGAATTGGCCATTGTCGATTGCAGCGCACAAATGCGATGAATTTTAAAATTAGTAATACTGACGCCTATCTGATACGCCTGCCCCGCTGTCACCCTCCCGGAGTCGAAAAGCCCGATGTCAATTTCGCACAAAGCTCTTAGCTGCGGCCTGATGGCCCTGCTCACCGCCGCCGCCCTGTCCGCCTGTAGCCCCGCCGCCAAGAAGGCCGAGGCTCCGGCTTCCGACAGCGCCGCCGCCGCACCGGCCACCGGCGTCGCCAAGAACACCTTCAATATCGGCTGGTCGATCTATGCCGGCTGGATGCCCTGGCCCTATGCCGAACAGGCGGGGATCGTCAAGAAATGGGAAGACAAGTACGGCATCAAGATCAATATCATCCAGGTCAATGACTATGTGGAATCGATCAACCAATATACGGCGGGCAAGCTGGATGGCGTGACCGTCACCAATATGGACGCCCTGACCATTCCGGCGGCGGGCGGCAAGGATACCAGCGCCATCATCATCGGCGACTATTCCAACGGCAATGACGGCATCATCATGAAGGACGCCAAGTCCTTAAGCGCCATCAAGGGCCAGACGGTCAATCTGGTCGAGTTTTCGGTGTCGCACTATCTGCTGGCGCGCGGGCTGGAAATGTCCGGGCTGAAGCTGTCGGACGTGAAGACCGTCAATACGGGCGACGCCGATATTGTCAGCGCCTTTGCCAGCCCCGACATTAAAAATGTGGTGACGTGGAACCCGCAGCTTTCGCAGCTCAAAAAGGTCAAGGGCGCCACCGAAGTGTTTGATTCGTCGAAAATTCCCGGCGAAATTCTCGATCTGATGGCGGTCGATACGGCCACGCTGAAGGCCAATCCGAAGCTCGGCAAGGCGCTGGCCGGTATCTGGTTCGACACGATGAAGATCATGACCGCCAAGACGCCCGAAGGGGCCAAGGCGCGCGCCGCTATGGCCGCCTTGTCGGGCACCACGCCCGCCGATTTCGACAGCCAGCTTTCGACCACCTATCTCTATGCCACGCCTGACGCCGCCGTGAAGGAATTTGATTCACAGGCGCTGGAAGACACGATGGACAAGGTGCGCAAATTCAGCTTCGCCAAGGGGTTATATGGCCCCAGCGCCACCTCGGTGGACGCCATCGGCATCGCCTTCCCCGGCAACAAGACGCTGGGTGATGCGTCCCATGTCACCCTGCGCTTCGATCCGACCTATACGGAAGAGGCGGAGAATAATACGCTTTAGGATGCGCTTTCCTTTCCCTTCTCCCCTCAAGAGGGGAGAAGGTGGCCGGAGCGAAGCGAAGGGCGGATGAGGGGCTCTTTATATACGCCAGACATGCCCCTCACCCGGTCACCTTACGCTTCGCGCAAGCCTCCCGTCCTCTCCCCTCACCGAGGGGAGAGGGGAAGCGATTGAAGACTATGTCTGCACCTTTTCTTCCGATACCCTCAAGTTCCAACCCGTGAGTGCCGTATGCGCCGATTGGTGAATATCACCCCGAAAGGGGGGCTGGCCTTTGTGCTGGGCAGCCTGCCCCTGATGGCCGCCTTTCTGGTGTATGTCCACGCCGCCACCTTGCGCCACGCTGCCAATGCCGCCGACAAGGTGCTGCCCACCCTGTCGCAAATGGCCGCCAGCTTCGCCAAAATGGCCTTCACGCAAGACCCGATGACCGGCCATGTGCTGATGGTGGCCGACACACTG
Source organism: Asticcacaulis sp. EMRT-3 (assembly GCF_030027245.1). NCBI lineage: Bacteria > Pseudomonadati > Pseudomonadota > Alphaproteobacteria > Caulobacterales > Caulobacteraceae > Asticcacaulis > Asticcacaulis carbonis. The sequence goes on along the minus strand of NZ_JASERT010000004.1, from coordinate 33,534 downwards.
GCCAGCCTGCAACGCCTCGGCCTCGGCATCCTGATCTCCACCGTTCTGGCTTTGGTTATCGGCATGGCGCTGGGCATTGTGCCGCTGGTGCGCGCCAGCTTTTCGCCGTTTGTGGCGACCCTGGCCGTCATTCCGCCGATTGCCGTCCTGCCGATCCTGTTCATCGCCTTTGGCCTGGGCGAAACCTCGAAGGTGATCCTGATCATTATCGGCATCACCCCCTTTATGGTGCGCGATCTGGCCGCCTGCGTCGCCGCCCTGCCCAGTGAGCAGATCGTCAAGGCCCAGACCCTGGGGGCCAGCACCTGGCAACTGGCCATCCGCGTCGTGCTGCCGCAGATCCTGCCGCGCCTGATCGACAGCGTGCGCCTGTCGCTGGGGCCCGCCTGGGTGTTCCTGATTTCCGCCGAGGCCATCGCGTCGGATGTCGGTCTGGGCTACCGCATCTTTCTGGTGCGGCGCTATCTGGCGATGGACATCATCCTGCCCTATGTGGCGTGGATCGCCATACTGGCCCTGATGATGGATTTCGTGCTGCGCGCCTTGAGCCGCGAAAGCTTCCCCTGGGCGCACAGGAAGGCGGGCTGATGGCCTTTTTGTCGTTCAAGAATGTCTGGGTCGAATATGGCGAGAAGATCGTGCTGGAGCGCGTTTCGCTCGATATTGCCGAGGGCAGTTTCGTCTCGATCATCGGCCCGTCGGGCGCGGGCAAGAGCACGTTTTTGCGGCTGGTCTTAGGCGAGGAATCGCCGACCAAGGGCACGGTCGAGCTGGACGGCAAGCCTCTTTCGCCCGAACCGGGGCCGGATCGCGGCGTCGTTTTTCAACGCTATTCGGTGTTTCCGCATTTGAGCGTGCGCGACAATGTGGTGCTGGGCCTCGAATTCGCCGCCTCGCCCCTTCTTGGCACGCTATTTGGCAAACGCCGCAAGGAGGCGCGCCTGCTGGCCGAGGAGATGCTGGCGGCGGTGGGGCTGGAACACAGCCTGCACGTCTATCCGGGCCAGCTATCGGGCGGGATGCAGCAAAGGCTGGCCATTGCGCAGGCCCTGATCAAAAAACCGCGCGTCATGCTGCTCGATGAACCGTTCGGCGCGCTCGATCCCGGCATCCGCCTCGACATGCACGAACTGATCACGCGGCTGTGGCAGGAGCAGAACCTGACCGTGCTGATGGTGACGCACGACATCAAGGAGGCCTTCAAGCTGGGCACGCGCGTCCTGGCCTTCGACAAGCGCCGCCACGACCCGCAGACGCCGCACCGCTATGGCTCAACCGCCGTGTACGACCTGCCGCTCGACCGCAAGGCCCTGCCCGATCCGGCCATTCTGGCGCAACTGTCGGGCGCCCTGCCCGCGCCCTAAAGCAACGCGCGTTTCATTTGACTTACAAATTGAAGGCGAGATGCGGAAAAACGTAAAATATAGAGCGGATTGCATGCCTTTGACCGATTCAATCAGAATGCAGACCGCCCTAGGCCGGGCTCAGGCGATACAGGGCCGCGCCATGTGGCGGCAAGGTGGCGCTCACTGAACCCTGTACCGGTGCAAGCGCCCTGCCCGCCCACAGATCGCGCACCGCCACCGTGCCTGAAAGCCCCCCTGAAAGCCCGATCACACCCGGATCGAAACCGACCGCCTTTTCGGCGTCGGTTGTGTTGAACAGGGCCAGATAGGCGTCGTTATTCTCCGCCCGCGCCGTCCAGATGCGCGTGCCGTCGGCAAAGAAATGCGGCTGATTATCGTGGCTGTGCTGATTGACGGCCAGCACCTCGTCATTCGTCAGCAGCGAAAGCGTGGCGTCGTCGAGATAGCGCAGGTCGCCGCCCATGATCAGCGGCGAGCGCGCAATCGACCACAGAGTCATCAGGGTTTTCTGCTCATCCGGCGTAAATTTGCTGTCGCGCTGGCCCAAAGCCAGCCGCCCCAGGGGCAGCATGTCGGCATCGGGCCAGGCACCGGGGCTGCGGTGGGCGTTCCAGTTTTCCAGCCGGGTGAACTGCGCCTCCAACAGCGGCCATTCGTCCCAGAAATCATCGCTGATGCGCCACATCTGGGCAAAGCGCTTGACATGATCAGCGCGCGGCAGCGGGGTTTCGCCGGGCGACAGGCTCAAAATGATCGGTCGCCCGCTGTTGACGATAGCGGCATGGGCGGCCTCAATTTCCGGCGCGTGGGCGTCATAGGGACGGCTCATATCGTCCATCTTGACGAAATCGACGCCCCAGCCGGCATAGAGGGCAAATACGCTGTCATAATAGGCCTGCGCGCCGGGCTTTCGCATATCAACGCCGTACATATCGGGGTTCCACGGACAGGTGCTGGCCGTATTGGCGATGTCGCGGGCATGATAGGCTGTGCCGAACACCGGCAGGTTGCGCTCGACCGCCAGACGCGGAATGCCGCGCATCAGGTGAATGCCGAAGGTGAGGCCCAGCGCGTGCACCTGATCGGCAATGGCGCTGAAACCCTTGCCATCGGCACTGGACGGAAAGCGATTGGGGGCGGGCAAAAGCCTGCCATAGCCATCCATCACCGGTTGCGGTTTGGCGCTGTAGGTGTAACTCGTCGCGTCCGGCTCATACCACTGGATGTCGATGGTGAAGACATGATAGCCGTGCGGCAGCAGCCTGTCGGCCATAATGCGCGCCGTTTGCAGGGCCTGCGCCTCGGTGATGGTGGTGGCGAAGCTGTTCCAGCTATTCCAGCCCATTGGCGGGGTTGCGGCCAGCCCGGCGGGGGCGCTGTCGGCCACCTTCGCTGAAGCCTGCGTACCCAAACGGGTGGTGATCGCTCCGGTCAGGGCCAGACCGCCCAAGAGCCCGCGCCGTGAGAGATGAAGCTTATCGGATGTCATGCTGCGTGGTTCCTGAACTGGCCTTTTTTGTAAGACAATATGAACCGCCTGCCGCCTGCCTGTCCAGTCCTGAGGCTTATCGCCGCTGGCTGCCGGTTTTTGACCACAATGCGCCGCAAACACCCGGCTTTTTCCCGCTCTTTTTGACCGGTCTGGCCCGCCGACCGTCTTTCGGGTCGGCGAGGCCAGTGACGCGCCCTGACCCCTGCCCGTTCTCCGGCGCGTTAAAGACTCTTGTTAAGGAGTCAAGTTAAGTAAGTTAAGGTTGAAATAAACGGCAAAAACACCTTTTAAATCATAGACATATGAGAGTGTCCGGTCACTGTTCCCCCGTGATTTCGTCACTGTTCCCCCGCCTGTCCAGTCATCAATCCCCCGTGGTGAAGGTCACTGTTCCCCCGATGATTTTGCCCGCCCGGCCCGCCTGTATCCACAGGGCGGGATGAATCCGCAGGCCCGGAAGGACGCCTGCACAGCCAAAACAGCGGGGATAATCGGTCACTGTTCCCCCGAAAACCGCTTTTCCAGCGGCGCGTGGCGCTTTTGGCCGTGTTTTGCGCGAATCAGCCTGATCCGGTCACTGTTCCCCCGACTCAGCCGCCCGCCAGCCGGTGCGAATCGGTCACTAATCCCCCGACAGATGGTGTCAAGTCCGGTCACTGTTCCCCCGACATCTGCGCCGTAAAAAGTCACTGTTCCCCCGACGGCTTTTCCACAAGCCCTTATCTTTCCAGACCATCCAGTTCGAGGCGGCGGCGGTCTTCGGCGTTCAGCCGTTCCAGCCGCTTCAGTTCCTCACGAATATCTGTCCGCACCCCTATATCGCGGCGGACAAAATGCACGGCGGGCGAACCATCGGCCACCCTGGTCAGGCTCATCACATATTCCGGCAGGGCATTCTTGGCGATGACGCGCTTCAGCAGATAGGTGAATTGTTTGAGCGGACTGTCCGATCCGGTCTTTTCGTGCAGCAAGGACACCCGGCACGTCCAGCCCTGCTCCTGTTCACCGGCGTGTTTGCGGGCCGCGCGGTAAAGGGCGCGCTCCATGCCGCCGGTCAAAAGGAAATAGTCCTGGTGCATGGTCAGCAGCGCCTTGTCGGTGACAATGCCCTGATAGACCCAGTCCGACAGGGTGATCGAAATGCCGCGCGGGGCCTCTGTTTCGGGATCGACCTCCAACTGAAAGGCGTCGATCCAGCCGAACTGCGCCTTGTCCTTGCGCTTGGGGGCGCGCAAGGAGGTCTGGATGGTGGTCGATTCCAGCCTTTGCAGGGCGGCGTGCAGCTCCTGATAGCTCTTGCCGCCCGTATCGCGTTTGATGGCGCGCAACAGGTCATAGGAGGTGGTGCGCAGGGTGCGCGGCAGGTCATTGACCCCCTGCTCCTTCATGCGGTTGAGCTGCGACGCCGCCCAGATCAGCACATCGGCGTCCCAGATGGTGGCGATGCCGAATTCGGCATTCCCCGACACCTTGACCCAGGTATCGCCGTCCGGTGAGGTATATTCGATCGGTTTCAGCCGCTTGCGCTTGGCGAGCGAGAAGAAGGGCCGCTCCATGATTTCACGCTGGTCTTTCAGCGACAGGTCGCTGATCAGCGGGATGAACAGGTCGAACTGGCTTTCTGCGTGACGCCTGGCCATGATCAGGGGCGCCCGGTCTTATCAGCGGCTTTCAGGGCGTCTTCCAGGGCGCTGACGGCCTGCTCGAACACCTCACCCAGCACCAGGCCCTGCGCATCGGCCAGGGCGTAGAAGCGGCGCAGCGCCTCGTCGGTCACCTTCAGATTGAGCTGGCGGTTGCGCCCGGTGCGGTAACGGCGCTGAAGCTGCGGTTCGGGGGCGGCGGGCGGCGCGCTGACCGGTTCGCGGCTCGAAAAACCGCGCGATTCGGCGACCGTGCGCAAGGCCTCCTTGTCGGGCTTGACGTTTTCGGGCCTGCGCGGCGCAAAGGCCGACAGGTCGAGATCGAGATCATCGTCGAAGATCGAGGCGCGCTGGCTATGGGTTTCGCTGCTTGTGTCGGGGGTCATATCAGGCGACCTTTGTGCTGGTGGCGGCGGGGGTTTGCGCCCCCTCCCCGCCTTTGAGAATATCGATCACCTCGGCGGCGAAACTGCGCGCATTGCTGATGGCCTTGTCGATATTATTGACCTGGGCGCGGTCGAGGCCTTCTAAGGTGCCGCCAAACGAAAACATCGCCTTGAAGGCCTCGCGCTCGTGCATCTGGGTCTGGAACAGGCTGACGCCGTGGTCGCGCAATTGCTGGTGGATGCTGGTCAGGGTGCGCGGTTTGATGACCGGATTGGTGCGGGTCAACAGGACGGCGTGCGGGATCGGGCGGCGCGACTGGCGCTCGGTATTCTTGATCAGAGACAAGGCCTTGGCGGCCTGTTTGGCGTCAAGCTGCGAGCCTTGCGTCGGCACCACCACCAGATCGGAGGCGCCGATGGCATAGGCGACGGTCAGCGACGCCGTGCCTTCGCAATCGACGACCACAAACGGCGCTTCGGCGGCGGCCTGCTCGATCTTGTCGAGGATGTTTTCCTGATTGGCGTCGGAAATAATGGTCAGGTTTTCCGGGCAGCCCTTGAGTTGCGACCAGGCGGCAATCGGCCGGTTCGGGTCGGCGTCGATGACGATCACGCGGGCCTTGCGCGCCAGTTGCGTGGCCAGCAGCGTGGCGGCGGTGGTCTTGCCGACCCCGCCCTTGGGGGAAATGAACGAGATGACGGGCATGGTCTTCCTTTGAATTTGCGCACAGGTGGCTTTGTGAACCCGGACGGATAGCGGACGGCTATCTGGTAGCTGGCCGATAGCCTATGCTTGCAGTGAAGCTAGCCTGATTCGGCTGAGGTTAGAAAGCTTCCGTAAAGCCGCCAGATAGTCACCAGACAACTTACCCATAGCTTTCCGAAAGCTAATATATACTTAACAGATAGACAAAAGCTTTCGGCCAGCTAGCGGATAGCTAGCCGTAAAGACGTAAGATAGCTAACCGCTATCCGGTAGCTATCTGATAGTCTGATTCAGGCTTCGGGGAAAAGGCCCGGCATCCAGCGCCCGGCCAGTCGTGCCGGGAAGGCCAGCCGGATGGCGCCGCGCGGAGAGGGCGAGGCCAGCACGCCGGCATCGCTTAAGGCCGACAGGACGCGGCGCGCCTGCCGCTCACCAAGGCCGGTGATCGCCGCTGCATCGCCGCGCTGGATTTCGCCGCGATAGAGCAGGGCGTCGAGCAACAGGTTGCAGCGAGCGGGCAGGGTGCCCAGCGCCATCTCTTCCTGCGCCCATAGCCTGAGCCGGGCGCGCAGCCGGTCTGGCTGGACGAGGCTCTCCATGAAGCGCACCTGATCGAGCGCGGTTTGCAGGAAGAAGCGCGTGAAATCGACGAGGGCGGCCTCGCTCAGATTGCCCCGACCGTCGCGGTCGCCCTGACGGCCTTCGTCGCACTGGGCCAGATGGCGCTTATAGGTTTCGACCTGACGGGCCAGGCCGCGCGACACCGACCACAGGCCGCCGGTTTCGAGCGGCTCCAGCCACATGGCATGTGACACGAGGCGGGCCACCCGGCCATTGCCGTCGAGAAACGGGTGGATCCACAACAGACGATGATGGGCCGCCGCCGTGGCCATGATCCGCTCCGCCTTGCCGAGATGGCGAAACGCCTCTTCAAGCCTTGCCATGAAGCGCATGACGGCGCCGGGGCTGATGCTGACATGGCGTCCGACGCGGACATCGAGCGTGCGCGCCGCCCCGCCCGTCACCGCGATGCGCTGGCCCGTATCGGGGTTTTCGACCCATTTCAGGCTGTCGGGCAGGTGGTCGTAAAAGCGGCGGTGAATCTCGAAAATGGCGGCGGTGCTGAGCGGATCACACGCAAGTCCGCCCTTATCAATCCCCCCCTTGTCTATCCCCCCCTTATCTATCCAGGCCTGGACGGCGATATGGGCGGCGGCCTCCAGTTGCAGGTCGCGCTTGGCGCTGTCTGTGCTGTAATCCTGTTGCAGCGCCCTTTCGATCTCGACCGGATGGGTGTTGTGGCCCTCGATCAGATTGCTGTAATAGCAGTTCATCGCCCGGACGAGATCGCTTAAGGAGGTGGCGATTTCCGGCGGCAGGCTGCGGCGGAAACCCGCCGATTGCTGCGCCAGTTCGAGGGCCAGATCGATCAGCTCGCCGCGCCCGCGCGCCGCGCTGCCGGGAATGACCGGCTCCATCAGCCCGACATGTTCGCCGCGATCGATCATGATGTTATGTCCGTTATAAATGCCGGTCATCAGGGTTTATAATATCTTATATAATATCAATAAATTTATAACAAGGCCGTTTATATGACCGGTTCTGTGTCCGCTATCATGTCCGCTAAGAAATAGACACCTGCGTCGGCTGTGCCGTCTGCCACCCTTCCGATCGAGCGAAGCGAAGAAGGGGAGGGGGGCGGCGACAACCAACGGGGTCACCTTTCTTGACTAGAGCGGTCTGCATTCTGATTGAATCGGTCAAAGGCATGCAACCCGCTCTACATTTTACGTTTTTCCGCATCTCGCCTTCAATTTGTAAGTCAAATTAAACGCTCGTTGCTCTAGAGCGCATCCCGAAAAGTGTGACGCACTTTTCGGGATGCGCGTAAAAACATAAGCTTAGAGCGCCGATCTGATCCAATCAGATCGGAACACGCTCTAACGGCCGGAAGGTTTGAGGGCAGGCAATGAACCCGCCCACTTGTCAGCGACACCAGACGCTTCAGGCGAAAACCATGAAGAGGTGAGACTGAAACCGGGCGCTGATATAAATATTATGTAAATATGACTTTGGCGCTTTACGTGCATTCGCGTCTCGGTTTGTATATATTCAGACCTAATGGTCGATTACGGTGATTATATATTTCTAAATTGAAATATTTCTATTGAGATACTTTCGGATAAATATGAGAAACAGGCTTTAATTTCAAAATTATATTGCAAATATTCACCAATATTTGGGTACTTATTAAATGCAGCACCGGAAATTTATTTCTAAAGCCCTAAACCCTATAGGATTCAGAGGCGCGCTCTCCCTAGATTGGCTGCGGCAATATAGTGCCACAAAGCAGATATAAAGAGACGGAATATGGCATCGGATAAGGCACAGGGCAGATGTGTGATCGTCACCGGCGGCGATTCCGGCATAGGGGCGGCCTGCGTCATGGCCTTTGCCGGGGCAGGCGACCGGGTGGCCATTCTTTACCATCAGGACAGGGCCGCCGCCGAGGCCGTGGCCCAGAAAGCGCGCGCCAGGGGCGGCCACGCCCGCATCGTACAGTGTTCGGTCGATGACGAGGCCTCGGTGGAGGCCGCCTTCACCGCCACCGAGGCCGACTATGGCCCGGCTCAGGTGCTGGTCAATTCGGCGGGCGTCAATATGCAGGGCGTCCATGTGCGCGAGATGAGTCTGGCCGACTGGCGACTGCGTATCGATACCGATCTGACCGGTGCGTTCCTGACCTCGAAACGGTTTCTGAAGGGCCGGGGCGAGGGCGCAGTCCCCGCCGCCATCCTGCACATTTCCTCGATCCATGCCGAGGTGGTCAGGGCCGGTGGGGCGGCCTATGGCGCGGCCAAGGGCGGGCTGAAAAATCTGGTTGAAACACTGGCGATCGAGGAGGCGGCGCGCGGTGTGCGCATCAACGCCATCGAGCCGGGCATGATCCTGACGCCGATGAATGCCCGCGCCATGCAGGACGAGGCCTACCGCAAAAAGCTGGAGAAAAACATTCCCATGCAGCGCGCCGGTCAGCCCGAAGAGGTGGCGCGGCTTGCCCTGTGGCTGGCTTCGGAAGAGGCGGGCTATATTACCGGCGCCAGCATCGTCATTGATGGTGGCCTGTCGCTGCTGCTCGGAGTCGGTGCCTGATGAACAAGCCCAAAAAAGACAAGATGCAAAAAGCCAGTCAGAGCCTCGATTTCAATGTCGAGGAGATACAGGGCGTCTGGCTGAACGGCCCGCTGGCCCTGTGCGGGCGGAGCCTGATGAGCCCCTATGTCTGGCAGGAGGCTGATGGCCGTTTCGGCATCATGGTGCGCGCCGTGCCCGCGAAGGATCAGCCGCAGACCGATACCGGCCAGATCTGGGCCGGCTGGAGCCATGACGGCGTGACCTTCGATATGTTTGACGAGCCTTCGATTATCGGCGGCCCGCAGCCCAATGATACGGGCGGGGTCGAGGATCCGACCGTGGTCTGTCTGGCTGAGGGCGGCTATCTCGTCTATTATACCGGGGTGAGCGCCGATATGACGCACGGCGAACTGTTTTACGCCACGGGGCCTGACCTGCAAAGCCTGAAGAAGAACGGCGTGGCCCTGGCCTCCAGCAAGTCGATGGGCAATACCAAGGAGGCGACGGTCGGGCGCACCCGTGATGGCCAGTGGCGACTCTTTTACGAATATGCCGCCGATGAGGCGTCGCGCATCGGTCTGGCCATCGGCCCCGATGTTGATGGGCCGTGGCAGGAAAAACCGGCCCCGTTTCTGCCGCGCGAGGACGGCTGGGACAACTGGCACCTCTCGACCGGGCCGATGCTGATGGACGATCCCGCAAGGCCGGTCATGTTTTACAACGGCGCGACGCGCGATGCGCGCTGGCGCATCGGCTGGGTGGCGTTTTCGCCCGATTGCCTGAGCGTGGTTGATCGCTGTATCCAGCCGCTGCTGACCCCGCCGCCCACCAGCAACCGCACCGATACCGATATTGCCTTCGCCGCCTCGGCCATCGTCGATCAGGGCAATATCTGGCTCTATTATTCGCTCGAAGACCAGCGCCTGTCGCGGGCCCGCCTGCGCCGAAGCTAGAGCAACGAGCGTTTAATTTGACTTACAAATTGAATGCGAGATGCGGAAAAACGTAAAATGTAGAGCGGGTTGCATGCCTTTGACCGATTCAATCAGAATGCAGACCGCTCTAGAGCAACGAGCGTTTAATTTGACTTACAAATTGAATGCGAGATGCGGAAAAATGTAAAACATAGAGCGGATTGCATGCCTTTGACCGATTCAATCAGAATGCAGACCGCTCTAACTTATCGCGGTTTATGGGCGGTCAGAGCACCGCCGAACGCAGATGACCGAACAGCTTGCCGAACAGGTGCTTTTCAAGCTCACAGGCGGGAGCGAGGGCGGCTTCGGTATCGAAACCCAGTTCGTCGAGCCGCTCCACCATGCTGATCAGGTGGTTGTCTTCCTCGGCGATAATGCCTTTGAGCGGCAGGGGATAGCTGGCGGCGCTGAGCGCCTTCTGGTACAGGCGATAGACCCAGAGCGCGCGCAGCTCGACCACCAGAGACACCCACAGATAGCCGATTTCGGCGTGGCTTTTGGCCGGAAAACCGCCTGTCAGGCCCGCATCCAGCCGGCCGAAATAGAGCTGGCCGGGGCCTGCGCACATCGTATCGGCGGGCGGATAGCCTTCGAGCGGGCGCATGGCCAGCTTCTCGGCCTCGCGCTTGAAGAAGAAGGCATGGCGCGTTTCCTCAGCCAGATGCTTGAGAATATCCTGCGTCAATATACCCTTCATCTGCGACAGCATGATCTTGCGGCTGCCGGTATGTTCGAGCAAAGACAACAGGTTGAGAAAGCGGATGTGGTCGTCAGGCCGGGCGATGACAGCCGTCAGAAAGTCGTAAAACGGCGTCTCCTGCTCGCTATTCAAGCTCGCCATGCGCGAGAGCATCAAGGGCGCCGTCAAGGGTTGCGACAATAACATCCAGATCGTCTTTCGTAACGCAATAGGGTGGCAGCATATAAAGGGTTTCACCGAGCGGACGCAACAGAATGCCGTGGTTGATGAAATAACGATAAAGCTTCGGCCCGATGCCCGACAGATAGCCGGGATCGTCAACGCGCAGATCAAAGGCGAGGATCGTGCCGGTATGGCGGATATTCGTCACGTCCGGGCGGGCGGCGAGATGCGGGATCAGGGCGGCCTGCTGGCGATGCAGGGTCTGGATGCGCGCCATCACCGGCTCTTCGTCCCACAGGGCCAGTGACGCATTGGCGGCGGCGCAGGCCAGCGGATTGCCGGTAAAGGACGAGGAGTGGAAGAAGGTCTTGGCGCGGTCGGGACTATAAAAGGCCTGGTAAATCTCTTCGCTGGCCATTGTGACGGCCAGGGGCAGGTAGCCGCCGGTTAAGCCTTTGGACAGGCAGACAATATCGGGCGTGATCCCCGCCTGATCGCAGGCGAAGCGCGTGCCGGTGCGGCCCCAGCCGGTCATCACCTCATCGGCGATGAACAGCACGCCATAGCGCTGACACAGATCATAAAGCGCGCGCAAGGTGGTGGGGCTGTACATCAGCATACCGGCGGCCCCCAGCACCAGCGGCTCAAGGATCAGGGCGGCCATGTCGTCGCCTTGCGTCTGCAAAAGCCGCTCGAATGCTTCGACGGTCAGGTGCTCAGCGCCCGGCATGGGGCAGGGCAGGCGGTGGACATCGAACAGCATCGGCTCATAGGCGGCGTTGAAAACGCTGCGCCCGCCCACCGACATGCCGCCGAACGTATCGCCGTGATAGGCGTGATCGAGCGTGACGATGCCACCGCGCGCTTTGCCCTTATGCGTCCAGTAGCCGAGCGCCATTTTCAGGGCCACCTCAACGGCGGTGGAACCGCTGTCGGAGAAAAACACCCGCGTCAGTTCGGGGCCGGTCAGGGCCACCAGCCTGGCTGCCAGTTCTTCGGCGGGGGCGTGGGTGAAACCGGCGAAGATGATCTGGTCAAGCTGCGCGGCCTGCGCCTGTACGGCGCTGACGATCTTCGGATGGTTATGGCCGTGAATATTGACCCACCATGAGGAAATGGCGTCGATAATGCGTTTTCCTGAGCGATCATAGAGATAGGCACCCTCAGCCCGGTCGATAAACACCTGTTCCGGCATGAGGGCGTGCTGCGTAAACGGATGCCAGAGGGGGGAGGTCATGGGAAATCGGCCTTGTGGAAATGATCGGCGAAGGCGGCTGTCAGGGCGTCTTTGTCCAGCCGCTCCAGCCGGGGCAGGCGGCCCAGCACGCGCGCGCCGGAGGTGTCGGCGATGGTGCGGATATTATCGGTATTATCGTCGCCGATAAAGATGAGGCCGTGCAAGGGCATGTGGCGGGCGCGCAGGGCTTCAATGGAGAGAAGCGTGTGGTTGATCGTGCCAAGCCCGGTGCGGGCGCACAGGATCAGCGGCGCGTCCCAAGCTTTGAACAGGTCGATCTGCAAAAGCTGGCGCGTCACCGGCACCAGCAGGCCGCCCGCCCCTTCGATGATCAGCGGGTTGGACGTGGGCGGCACGGCCAGGCGGGCTTCGTCGATCGCCACGCCGTCCAGTTCGGCGGCGCGGTGCGGCGACAGGGGCTGGGTCAGGATATAGGCTTCGGGCAGGAAGCGCGCATCGGGCAGGCCGGTCAGGCTTTGTACCGTGTTACGGTCGGTGCCGTCTTCGGCTCCAGACTGGATCGGCTTCCAGTAATCGGCATGAAGCGAAAGCGTCAGCATGGCCGAAACCGCCGTCTTGCCGATGCCCGTATCGGTGCCGGTGATGATGAAACGGCTCATGGCGTCTCCAGCAGCGGCGAGAGGGCGGTGGCGAAAGCGGCGATGTCGTCCGGCGTCAGACCGGCATTGAGCGACAAACGCAGGCGCGCCGTGCTAGCGGGCACGGTGGGCGGGCGGATGGCGCGGATGTCAAAGCCCTGCTGTTGCAGGCTGTGTGCGATGGCGACGGCTTTGGCGTCCTCACCGATCAGGATGGGGATGATCGGGCTCGATACCGCCATCTTCAGGCGTTCGGCGGCAAAGCCTTGCAGGCCAAGGAGCCGTTCGCGCCGTTCGGGTTCGTCGCGCACCAGTTCGAGCGCTTTTTGCACCAGCACGGCCTGAAGCGGCATGGGGGCGGTGGAATAGATGAAGGGGCGGGCGAAATTGATCAGATACTCGATGATGTCGGCGCGCGCGCAGACCAGTCCGCCCGCGACGCCGAGCGCCTTGCCGCAGGTGTGCAGGCTGATCAGGCGTTCATGGGCCAGACCCTCGCTGACGCCGCGCCCATGCGCGCCAAAGACGCCTGTGCCGTGCGCTTCATCGACGATCAGCATGGCGTCATGGCGTTCGCATAAGCCCAGCAATTCGGCCACCGGGGCCACATCGCCCTCCATGCTGTACACCGACTCGATCAGCACCCAGGCCCGGCCTGAGCGCGGTTTTTGCAGGGCGGCCTCAAACGCATCGAGGTCATTGTGGCGCACCTTCAGGCTGCGGCAATGGCTGGCGTGCAGGCCGTCGCGCATACTGGCGTGGCAGAGACTATCGAAAATCGCCACATCATGGCGGTCGATCAGTGTGGTGATCAGGGCGTAATTGGCCTGAAAGCCATTGGCGAAGAACAGGGTGCGCGGCGCATCGAAATAGCGGGCGGCGAAGGCTTCGAGTTCGGCATGGGCCTGCTGGTGGCCGCGCAGCAGGCGCGAACCGGTGGCCCCGGCGCTCAGACCGTTTTGCAGGGCCGCAATCGCCACCTGCGCCAGGGCCGGATGGCGCGACAGGCCGAGATAGTCATTCGACGACAGGTCGATACCGCCCGGCAGGTTCAGGCTGCGGTAACGGTCGGCGGCGCGCAGGCGGGCAAGTTCGGCGGCGAAATCCGTCATGGGGCCTCAGAGGGGAAAGGTGCGTCCTTGTAACGCCCGCCGCCGCCAAGGCAAGTCACAATGGCGTCCCTTCAGGGTTTTCGGGAGCCTGTCGCCACCGCCACATAGTCTGAAGGTACATGCGTGCCGCGCCGGGCCAGCTTTTCGGTCATGATGGTGGTGCGCATCAGGAAGGCCGAAACGAGATAGGCGGTGACGCAGCCTGCGATCAGCGGCACAAGCGGGCTGAACTGGCCGGTGATTTCCAGCGCGAACAGGATCGAGGCGAACAGGGCGCGCGATGCCCCGGCAAAGCAGGCCGCCATGCCGACCAGACCGGCCATGCGCACATCGACGCCGAGGCCCATGCTGCTCAATCCCTGACCGATCAGCACGCCTAAACCGCCGCCAATGGTAAAGATCGGCGCCAGTGTGCCGCCCGATGTGCCGCTGCCCAGCGCAATCGACCATGACAGAAACTTGAACAGGCAGAAGACCAGAAGCGCCGTGCCGAGGAAATGGCCGCTCAGAATGCGCTCGATATTGTCATAGCCGACGCCCAGTGTGTGCGGCGAAACGAGGCCGATCAGCCCGACCGCGAGGCCACCTATGGCGGGCCACCACATCCAGTGCAGGGGCAACGTCTCGAACAGGTCTTCGACCAGATAGGTGGCGCGCGCGATACAGACCGCCAGCCCGCCCATGATCAGGCCTTCCAGCGCATAACCGATCAGCGCCGCCTGAGGTGCGGCGGGCAGGTGCGGCACGGCGAAGACCGGATGGACGCCGAACAGATAGGGCTGCAGCCAGATCGCCGTCAGGGCCGCCAGGGCGATGGGAATGAAGGAGCGCGGCCGGAACTCGAACACCAGAAGTTCGATAGCCAGCAATATGGCTGAAAACGGCGTGGCGAAGATGGCGGTCATGCCCGCCGCCGCGCCCGCCGCCAGCAGGGTCTTGCGCTCATGGGCGCTGACATGGATCACCTGGCCCAGCAGCGAACCGAGCGCGCCGCCTGTGGCGATGATCGGGCCTTCGGCGCCGAACGGGCCGCCCGTGCCGATGGCGATGGCTGCGGACAAGGGCTTTAAAAAGGTCATGCGCACCGGAATGCGGCTGTCATTGTTAAGGATCTGCTCCATCGCTTCGGGAATGCCGTGGCCGCGAATGGCTTTTGCGCCATAACGCGCCATCAGGCCGACCAGAACCGAGCCGATCACCGGCACGACAACGATAAACACGCCAAGCGGGCTGCCCGCCGGTGAGACAAGATCGCCCGACACGCGCCCGTAAAAGACGAGATTGGTGATCAGCCCGATCAGCAGCATCAGGGCGCGCGCCACGGGCGTGATCAGGGCGCCCAGCGCTATGGCCAGGAGGCAGATCAGCAGGCTGCGCGCATCGAGGGCGCGCGGATGGGTTTCGACATCGGCCTTTTCGATCAGCGGCCCTATGCCGAGCGACAGGGGCAGGCCGGGTGTGGTCGAAGCTTTTTTCAGCGCGTCGGCGCTCATGGCGTCTCCTGAGATTCAAAGAAAAGATGCGGGGTTTCGCCGTCCAGACCGGCGGTGGCGATCAGGGCGCTTAAGCCCTCGGCCAGGGCGGTGCGCTGTGCGTCGGGCAGGACGGCGATGGCGGCCAGCAAGGCTTCCTGCGGCGTATGGCCGCCGGTGGCGATGCTCTGCTCACCCTGTGGCGTCAGCCGCAGTTCGACGCGGCGGCGGTCGTTCGGCGCGGCGCGGCGCGCGATCAGCCCCTTGCCTTCCAGCCGCGCCACGATTTCGGACACCGTGCTCTGATGCGTATGGGCCGCCGCCGCCAGATCATTGACCGAACCGCCGGGACGGGCGTGCAGGGTTTTCAGCAAAAAGACCTGCGCGCTGGTCAGGCCGGAATCGCGCTCATGGCGGGCCGAAGCATGGCGCAGGCTCTGCACGATGCGGCGCAGGGCGTCCATGATGATCTGCGGCTGACCGGCAGGGCCCGCCCGTTCGGTTTTCAGCTCGGTTTTCAGCTCGTCTTCAGGCGCGGACATAATATATAGGCTCCCATATAATGGGGGCCTATATATTGCACGACGACGGCTGTCCAGCCCGTTGCGTCAGGTTTTTTACCGCCTCAGGACGAGGCGGGGCTGGCGGCGTACAGCGCGTGATGGGTCAGGATGAACAGGGTCTTGCCATCCGGCCCGCCGAAGATCAGTTGCAGCGGCCTTTCCGGCACATCGATGCGGCGGATTTCGCGGCCATCCGGGGCATAGACGAAGACCTGGCCATTGGCGACATAGACATTGCCCGCCGCATCGACCGCCACGCTCTCGCCGCCGCGATCGGCGAACGGCTTGAGATCGGTCAGGGTGCCGCCCTTGCCCGCCAGTGCGCTATAGGTCTTGTCCTCCGAACCGTTGACGACATAGAGGCGCTGACCTGCTTTGGCCGTCACGAAACCATAGGTATCGAGCGTATCGGAAAAGCGCCAGCCGAGGTGGTTGGACGGCCCCTGCTGATAGACGCGGAAGGCGGGCAGAACCAGCGAGCCGTCGGGCGAGACATATTCGCGCGCCTTGGGCAGGGCCATGTCGCGGGCGAACATTTCGGCCAGCGTGGTGAACCGGTAGGTCTTCGGATCGATCTGGTCGCGGAACTCGCCATTGTCCCACAGATTGCCGGGCAGGGCCATGACGGCCTGCGGGTGATCGGCCACCGGCGTCGGGGCGATCAGGCTGATGGTGCTGCCGGGTTGATCGGGACGGAAGCTGTAAACCGTGGCTTCTGGCCCATCGGAGGACAGAACCAGCAGATTGCCCGACGCATCGAAGGCCAGATTGACCGGATCGAGCGGCGCATCGCGGACAATGGCCAGCCCCTGCGCCTGCGACCAGCTATAGATGCGCTGGAAGCGGTGATCGACGAAATAGAGCTTGCCCGCGCCATCGACGGCGGCCCCCGAAATCGAATAAAAACCATCTTCCAGCCTGGTGACGCTAGGCGAGGCCGAAGAGGTTGCGGGCGTGGCGGGCGTAGCGGCGGGAATATCGAGCGTGGCAAATTCGCGTTCGCGCACCTCAAGCCCGCCATGCGTCACGTCGATCAGGGCATTGTCGAATGGGAACTTGCTGGCGCGCAGATAGGTGCCGCAGCCATTATCGTCGCAGATCGCAAAACCGCTTTCGCCATTGACGTGGACATTGCGGAACTGCAAATCGCCGGAATTTTGCAGCCGGATGGCGCTGAGGGCCGGTTTGATCGTGCGCGTGACGCGGTAGCCGTGATAATTGGCGAACAGCAGATGCGATGAATTGCGGATGTCGAGCGACACCGTATCCTGACTTTCGCGCACCTCTTCCTCGGTCTGCGGGGCCAGAAACTCCCAGTTCTGCACATGGTCGAGGACGATTTCGTTGCGCATATGGTGCTCGGCCGACAGCTCATAGACGTGGCCGGGCGTGGTGGTGTTGCTGACATAGAAACCGGCCTGGGCATAGGTATTGGGCGACCAGATGTCGGCGAAGGTGCCGCCGCCGCCATCGGTGACCCAGATGCTGGGGTGCTGGCGATCCCATTCGGCGGTCGGGTCGAAACCGGGCGCGGCGGCATAGGGGTTGACGCGCGCCCCATTGGCCAGTTGCGTACCGTGGCCGCCCTGAATCTTGACATCATCGACCAGTGAATCCGCCCCCGCCTTCCACAGCAGGGCCGTGGCGCGCGGATTGATCACGCCGGTGGACAGGCCGATGCCCGAAACGACCGCCGCCCCGCCTTTCGCGCTTTCCAGCAGGGCTTTGGCCGGGCCGACGCCCATAAAGGCCGGTGTGCTGTCGGGCAGGATCAGTTGCGTCAGGCTGGGATGCAGGCCCAGCAGCACGGTGTCGGGCTTGAGATGCAGGGTGTCGGTGACGCGGTAAAAGCCCATCGGCAGATAGACGACGGGGCTTGCGTCAATGGCGGCCTGAAGGGCGGCGGTGTCGTCGGTCGTGCCGTCGCCTTTCGCGCCGAAGGTCGTGGCGCTGACCCATTGCGCCACCGGCGGCAGGGCGCGGATGGCGTTGGGCGTAACGGGTGACGGGCCCGACAGCGGGGTCATGGCGATGTCGGTGGCCATCTGGCCCATTTCGCCGGGAGCTGAGACGTTCAGCCCGTAGGTGAAGCGGCTGACCGCATAGGCTTTTCCCTGGCCGGGCAGGGTTTTGCCGCTGTCACGGAAGCGGGCAAAGACGGGTGTATTGCGCGCTGTGGCGTGATCAAAACCGATCTGGGTGAAGGCGCTGGCCTCATTGCTGATGATGACGGCGGCCTTCGAGACATTGTCGAAATGGACATCCTTGCCCCACAGGGAATCGCTGTAGCCCTGGTCGATCTCGATGCCGACAGGCGTGTTGCGAATGTCGGTATGGACGAGGGTGAGGTCGGCCTCGTGCTCGCGGATGGCGGCGTCACGCTGGCCGTCGAAGCTGGAATCGATCAGCGTATATTGCCAGGCGGGCGAGGTCTTTTCGGTCAGGATGCCGTAGCGCCCGCCATAGAAATGCAGGTCTTCGCCTTCATTGCCAGCCATATAAAGCCCCGCCAGACCTGATCCGATATGGAAATCGACGTGGCTGAGGAAGGAATGCTGGGCGGTGCGCATCCGCACGGCGGCGGCGGCGGGATTGCCGTCGCCGATCTCGAAATCGACATTGCTGAGCGCCGAATAGAAGGTCGAGGAATTGGCGTCGCGCACCGTGTCGCTATAGGGCACAGCCGACATGACCGGCACGGGCACCTTGCCCGACACATAGATGTCGCCGCCGGTAAAGACGACCATATTGGCCACGCCGGTCTGGAAGCCGGGTGTATTATCGGCCAGCACCAGCACGGGGCGGGTGGGGCCATAACCATAGATGCGCACGGCCAGCGGCACCAGCAGGGTGCGCGTGATGCGGTAACGGCCCGACGGCAGGAAGACGAGGCCGCCATCGCCTGAATGGGCGGCGCTGTCGATGGCCGCTTGCAGGGCGGCGGTGTCGTCGGTCTTGCCGTCGCCGCTGGCCCTAGCGATGATGGCGTGCGGATCATCAGGACGGGTCAGGAAAACCGAATGCGACGGTGCGGGGCTGGTCGCGGCGAAGGCCAGACCGGGCAGGGCGGCCAGCGCGATCAGCGCAGCGACCGAGGCGCTGACCTTAAGCCTTTTCGGGAGTTTCCGGGCGAACATCTGGGCTTTCATCTGGGCTTTCATGGGGGATCCATACCTGTGTTTTTATTTTTAAGCCTCGAACCATGAGGCGTAATCAAGAGGTTAGAACAGAGTAACGCGCCTGTTTTAAAGTCATTCGGCTCCAGAGCAACGAGCGTTTAATTTGACTTACAAATTGAAGGCGAGATGCGGAAAAAACGTAAAATGTAGAGCGGTTTGCATGCCTTTGACCGATTCAATCAGAATGCAAACCGCTCTAAGGGTGCAGGACGTTTTGCAGCAGCAGAATAAACAACAGGCCGAACAGTCCGACCAGGGTTTCCATCAGCGACCACGAGAGAAACGTGTCCTTCAGCGACACGCCGAAATATTCCTTGAACATCCAGAAGCCGGAATCATTGACGTGGCTGCACATCAGGCTGCCGGCGCCAACGGCCAGAACCATCAGGCAGGGATCCGCGCCGGTGCTTTGCACCAGCGGCGCCACGATCCCGGCGGCGGTGACGCCCGCCACAGTGGCCGAGCCAAGGCAGATGCGGATCAGGGTGGCCACCAGCCAGGCCAGCACCAGAGGCGGCAGGGGCAAGTGGCCGAGCGTGACGCCGAGCTGGGCGCTGACGCCGGAATCGACCAGCACCTCTTTCAGCGCGCCCGCTCCGGCGATGATCAGCAGGATGGGGGCAATATCGCGCAAGGCACCTTGCGCTCCCTGCATGACGGCGGGCAGGCCCTGACCGCGCCCGATGCCCAGGGTGACGACGGCCACCGCATAGGCGATCAGCATGACAATGGTGGGATTGGCCAGAAAGCCGATCAGGCTTTTCAGCGCCGGATCGCTGACTGCCAGCAGGCTCAGGCCGGTGGCCGCGGCCAGCAGCACGACCGGCAGCAAGGCGGTGGCGAAACTGTTGAACACGCCGGGCAGATCCGCTTCGGCGCGCGGTTCTGTATGGAAGATCGCCGCCGGTTCGGCCCTGATGCCCTTGAGGCTCATGGCGAAGACCGGCCCGGCAATGATCAGGGTGGGGATGGCGACGATCAGGCCATAGATCAGGGTCTTGCCCATATCGGCGTGAAACTGCGCCACCAGCGCGGTGGGCGAGGGGTGCGGCGGCAAAAAGCCGTGGGCGATCGACAGCCCGGCCAGCAGCGGAATGGCCAGGGCGACGGCCGGGCGCTTGGATTGATAGACCAGCGAAAAGATCAGCGGCACCAGCAGGACGAAGCCGACATTGTAATAGAGCGGAATGCCGACAATGAAGCCGGTCAGGGTCAGCGCGATGGGCACCCGCTTCGGGCCGAACACGCCGATCAGCCAGGTGGCGATGCGCTGGGCGGCGCCGCTGTCGGCGATCAGCTTGCCGAAAACGGCACCGAGACAGATGATGACCACCAGCGAGCCGAGCAGGTCGCCTATACCCTTTTCGATGGCGCCGGGTATGGTGGTGAGCGGCATATTGAGCAGCAGGGCCGCCACCAGTGCCGCCACCACAAAGGCCAGCAGCGGCTGAAGGCGGCCCCAGGCGATCATGACGGTCAGCAGGGCCACCGAGATGAGGACGGCGATCATCGCCCAGGCGATGGGTTGCAGGCCGAAGAGGGCAGCTAAGGGGCTGGTCATGATTCGCTTTCTCCGGGTGCGTCCGCTGCCAGTCTGGTCATGACGGCGGCGGCCAGCGCCTTGACCGGCTGCGTGCCGTCAAGCGTCAGAGCGCCTTCATCGGGTGTCGGCGCTTGCAGCGTGGCCAACTGGCTGTCGAGCAGGCTGGCCGGCATATAGTGGCCGGGGCGCTGCACGAGCCGGTCGTGGAGCGTGGCGGCAGGGACTTCGAGATAGACGAACAGCACGCCGACACCGGCCTCGCGGCGGATGGCGTCGCGGTAGCTGCGCTTCAGTGCCGAACAGGAGACGACGCAGCCCTGATCGGCGGCCTGACCGGCGGGGCGGCTGAGTTCGCTGGCCACCCGTTTGAGCCAGGGCCAGCGGTCGTCATCATCCAGCGCGATGCCGCTGGCCATCTTGTCGATATTGGCCTGCGGATGCAGGTCGTCGCCCTCGATGAAACGGCAGCCAAGATCTGCGGCCAGCCGCTGACCGAGGGTGGATTTGCCGCAGCCGCTGACGCCCATGATGACAATGCCGGGAAGAAACTGGATCAACAGGAAAACCTCAATCTTGACGCGGAAAGCCTGTAACCGGCCCCTCAAGCTTTGGCGTCATATTCAAAAAAGACATGTTTCCGGACGGGTGAGGGGGAGCTCCAGACCCTATCCGGAAACATGAGGCCTGCAAGGGCCGATCGCATAAATCGCAAGTCTTGCAGGCATTCAGGCGGATACACCCGGTTTCGGGCAGGGTGTATCCGCGCCAGGCACGATACTAGCCAGACATGATACTAGCCAGGCACTACACTAGAAGGAGAAGCGCACACCGACATGGTACAAGCGGCCCAATGTGTCATAGAGCGCCGGATTGACATCGAGCCCGGTGCCCGTTTGCGGCATGGGATAGGGCGCCACATCGAACATATTGTCGATCTTGAAATAGGCCACGACGCCCTTGCTGATATTGTAGGAACCGGCCAGATCGACATAGGTTGCGCCCGGCATGTTGTTATTGTCGAGGGTCGGGTTGTTGGAGGTCGAAACCGGGCAGCCGGTGTCGCACACCACATATTGCGAGCCGATGACGCCATCGCTGAAGGTGCGTTCCTGAAGCGTCAGGCTGTAGGTCTTGGTGGAGTAGCTCTGCACGAACAGGGCCTTCCATTTCGGCGTAGCCCCGGAATTGACCCCGGCGGACTGCACGGCCACGGTGCCGGGCAGGGCGTTGGTGGTGGTGAAGTCGCGCACATTGGTGGCCAGGGCACGCAAGACCAGATTGCCCTGCATACCGAACGGATGCTGATGCTGATAGCTCAGCTCGTAATCGACGCCGCTGGTCTTGATCGAACCGGCATTGAAGGTGGTCACGTTCACATAAGGATTGGGGCCATCCAGATTGAAGGCGCTGCACGCCGACGGCACCGACTTGTCGAAGCAGTACTGCACTTCCTGGGCGGCGCTTAAGCCGCCGATGATCGCGCCTTCCAGCTTGATGTCATAATAGTCGATCGAGGCATTGAAGCCGGGCGCCCAGTGCGGATTGGCCAGAACAACGCCAAATTCGAAGTTCTGCGCGATTTCCGGCTTGAGATTGGCATTGCCGGAATTGTTCTGCGAGACGGTGAGCGTCGTATTGTTGAACGGATTGGTGAAGTTGGGCAGGTTGGTCGAGGTGACCGGGCCGAACAGATCGTTCAGATTGGGCGCGCGAACATCCTGCGACCTGACCGTGCGCAGGCGCAGGCCGTCAAACGGCGTCTCCCAGGTGAAGCCCACCTTCCACGCATTGACATTGCCCGACGTGCTGTAATGGGTGGCGCGTCCGGCGGCATTGAGGTTCAGCACGCCGAAGCCGGTGTTGTTGATCAAAGGCGCGTTGAATTCGAGGAAGGCTTCGGCCACAGTGTAGCTGCCTCTGCCGTCGCGGTAGTTGCCGGCGTAGAAATTATTGCCGCTGGTGCTCAGTAACGGATCGGCGGGATAGTCGGCGCTGTACGGGCTTTCGCTGCTCACGCCATTGCCATAGGGATCGGCGACGGCATGATAGGCTTCGCGCCGCGCTTCGGCACCGAAGGCCACCGAGACGGGGCCCGCCCACAGCGAGAAGGGCTCACCCGACAGGCTGGCGCTGGCCACCTCCTGGGTTTCCACCGTATGCTGGAAGGCCCCCGCCGCCGGTTGCAGATAGGCAATCGCCGAGGCGCTCGGTGTTTCGTCGCCGATGACATTGATCGGCTGGCAGCCATTGGCGCGCGCCACCGGATCGGCGCATACAATAGCGCCGTTCAGGGAGATGGCGTTGATCGCTGCCGTGAAGCGGCTTTTCACCAGCAGATTGTGGACAAGGATGTCGGAGACGTTCTTGCCGTACTGGTAGTAGCTGTCATAGTTCCAGTCGGTGCCGAACATATTGAACCGGCCATCGGCGCCCAGCACGAAGCGCGACTGTTCGCGTTCGGTATTGACGCGGATATTCGGCAGGAAGGGCGTGACCGTACCCAGCTTGAAGCTGGTAATATTGTTGCTGGCGCACTGGGCCGAGATGGATGTGGGCACATAGGGGTTGGCGCACTGGATCGTCAGGCCCGGTTCGGTAAAGCCCGGATTGGGCTGGTTGGCCGTGCCGACCTTAGCATAGTTGATAGTGAAATAGACCTCATTGTCCGAATTGAGGTCGAACGAGGTGCGGTTATAGATGTCCGCGCGGTTGATCGACGATTGCAGGGACGCTCCGATGCCGACATTGCCGGACGTATCGCCGCCGACGCAGAAGCCGACATAGCAGCCCGTCACCCCGCCCGCTGCATTCTTTTGCGGCACGCCGTTTGAGCCATAGACGAAGTTGTAGGGACTGCCGTTCTGATCGAAGGCGATGCCTTGCAAGGGGCCTGAGGTGATCAGGCCGTATTTGGAATAGGTATAGGACTGGGCATGATCGACAAACCTGTATTGCGGCGATCCGTTATTGGTGATGCCGGTATTGACCAGGGTGGAGCTGCGATACCAGCCGCGGCCATTCGGCGCGGAATCGCCGAAATCCCCGGCCGGAACGCCCGACTCGCGGTGATATTCGAGGGCAAATTCGGTGTGCAGCCGCTTATCGAAGAAGGACTTGCCGAAGGCAAGCTGATACAGGCCCTGCTGGTCGTCGCCATAGGTGGTCTGCCCGGCCTCGATATTGCCCTTGATGCCCTCGAAATGCTTGTCGGTGATGAAGTTGACCACGCCGCCCACCGCATCCGAGCCCCATGAGGCCGATGCGCCGCCATTGACCACATCGATGCGCTTGACCAGCAGTTGCGGGAACAGGCTGATGTCGGGCGCGCCGGTGCCGATATTGGCCGGCACCACGCGCTGGCCGTCCAGCAGGGTCAGGGTGCGGCTGACGCCTAAGCCGCGCAGGGAGAAGGAGCTGAGCCCCTGCTGGCCGCTCGACGTGCTGTAGGTGTTGGTGGCCACGCCGCTGGAGCCCTGAAGCGAGGGCAGTTGCGCCACGGTTGTGAACAGGTTGGGCTGGGCCATATTGGCGATGTCCAGCGTATCGATTGAGGTGGTCGGCGTCGGGGCCTTGAAGCCGCGCGTCGTGATGCGCGAGGCGGTGACGACCACGACCGTCGTGTCGTCGGCGGGCTTGGAGCTGGCCGCATCGGCGGCCCAGGCCGTACTCGTGGCCAGGGCCAGGGCCAGCATCGAGGCCCCGCCGATCTGCCATGTGCGCTTGAGATACGGCGTTTGCGCACCCGACACGTCGCGGTCAGAACTGCGGAATAAGCTTCCCATTTTCATCTTGATTTCCTCTCCCTTGCCATTCGGCAATTTTTATGGATGGCGCCTGGCCTGCCGGTCAGGCTCTGGCGGCCCGATTGGCACCCGGACAGGATATGTCGCGGATGTTATGTCAGACCTTAAAAGCACGAGTTCTATTACGCAACCGACTTTATGGCAGACATAACAAAATTATATGAGCGCGACAAATTTGCATCATCACAGGAATTTTGCGCTGTAAATCGTAAAATTTTATGGGATTTATCGATATAACATCAATTAAATCAAATATATAAAAATGAATCCGTGCATTTTAGCCCTTACGGCCCCCACGGAAGGATTCAGAAAATTAGGTCTGACTTGATGGCAATTCAGATAGATGTCTCTGTAGATGAGCTATCTATAAGGTATGATGTAATGTGGTCGAATCTCGCCGTCTATGGGCGAAATGAGCGCCGCCATGCGCAATGCGGAAAAACGTAAAATATAGAAACCTGTTTTTGCGGGCGATTTTCAGGCAGATTCGGCGGGCAAGGGCTGATAGCAGAACCCGTCAAAATCGGCGGCCAGCCGCTCGCCCGACATGTCCTGGCAGGCCATGCCGACAAATGTGCCGGTGAAGTTCGGCACGTCGCGCGGCCCGGCCTCATCCGACAGGGCGCACATGTCGAGCGTCACCGCAAACCACGTCCAGTCCGCCGTCTCGCCCTGACGGAAGCCGAAGCGCAGGCGGTCATAGATGACCTCAGCCGTGATTTCGACCGGGCCATCGCTCAGGGGCAGGCTGTCTGTACGGGCTTCAGCGCCTTCCGCACCCGATAGACCAGACATAAGACGCAGGCGTCGTCCGGTGGATTCATCGCATGTGATGTAGCAATAATGGTATTTGCGGGCATTGTAATAGAGGACAAGCCCCGCCGATTGCTGGAAATTGCGCGGTGCATAGTCGAGCCGGGTGGTGGCCTGAAAACAGAAATCCTGCTGGCGGCGGGCCACCAGCGCCTGCTCGAACTGGCTGCCGAGGCTTTCGCGGCCAAAAAGACGCAGAAAGCCCGGCCTCTGCGTCAGGCTGAACAGGCGTTCGGGCTGTGGCGAACGCAGCCACTGAAACTCGCCGGGCAGGTGGGGCTGGTCAAAGTCGCGGTGCGCCGCGTCGGGCGGGGGCGTTTCCACGGGCTGCGGGCTTGGGGCCACCAGGGCGGGCAGGGCGTCGCCGTTCAGGGTTTCCGGCCAGCCGTCATCGCGCCAGCGCATGGGCTGGATCGCCGTTTCGCGCCCCATGACGCAGCAGGCCCGACCGGGCACGGGGCGGCCGCACAGATAGGCGATCAGCCAGCTTCCGTCACTGGCCTGGACGAGATCGCCGTGTCCGGCCCTTTGCAGCGGCCTGTCGGGGTGGCCACGGCTTGTCAGTATGGGGCCGGTCGGGCAGGTTTCGTAAGGGCCGTCGATATGGCGCGACCGGGCCATCGTGACGGCGTGATCCCAGCCCGTGCCACCTTCGGCGACGATCAGATAATACCAGCCATTGCGGCGCAGCAGGTGGGGGCCTTCGGTGAAGCCGAGCGTCGTGCCGCTGTAGATAATGCGCCGTTCGCCGACCAGGGCCCGGTTGGCAATGTCGTATTCCTGAAGGAGGATACCGGCGAAATGCTGCTGGCCGGAGCGGTGATCCCACAGCATGTTGAGCAGATAGCTCCTGCCGTCTTCATCGTGAAACAGCGACGGATCGAAGCCGCTGCTGTTGAGCGCGACGGGATCGGACCATTCGCCCGCGATCGAAGGGGCTGTCACCAGAAAATTGTGAAAGTCGCGCAAGGCCAGTCCGTCCGCCCCGCTGACCGTTGTCCGGCCATAGCGCAGCACCAGCGAATAGGTGAGGAAAAACAGGCCGTCCCTGTGGCTGAGGCACGGCGCCCACAGGCCGCAGCCATCGGGCACGCCACGCAGATCGAGCTGTGAAGGCCGGTTGAGCGGGCGGCTGACGAGACGCCAGTGAACCAGGTCGCGCGAATGGTGGATCTGGATGCCGGGAAACCATTCAAAGGTCGAGGTGGCCAGATAATAGTCGTCGCCGACGCGCAGGAAAGAGGGGTCGGGATTGAAACCCGTCAGAACAGGGTTGCGGATCATGGATGGCGCTCCGTCGCGGCGGCCACGGGCCTGATCATCAGCCACAGCCAGGCCGCGCCGATCAGATCAAGTCCGCCGATCAGCATGAAAAAGGGGCCATAGCCGGTCTTCGCCACCAGAAACCCCATCGCCACCGACATCAGCAAGGCACCGAGATTGGCCACGGTGCCGACCATGCCGGCCACTGTGGCCACTTCATGGGGTGCAAACAGATCCGACGCCAGGGTGATGACATTGACCGACAGGGTCTGGTGGGCGAACGCCCCGACGCAGAGCAGGGCGATGGCCATATAGGGGCTGGCGACAAGGCCGACAAACGGCACGCATAGCATCATGCACGCGCCGATGGTGAAGGCCCCACGCCGGGCATTGATCAGGCTGACGCCTCGATTTTGCAGCCACAGCGCCAGGGCCGGGCCGAACAGACAGCCGAGATCGGCCGCCACAAAAGGCAGCCAGGCGAAAAGCGCTATGTGTTTCAGGTCGAAGCCGCGCGCCGTGCTCAAATAGAGCGGCACCCAGAAGACCAGCGTGCTCCAGGTCGGATCGGCCAGAAAGCGCGCGATGGCCATGCCCCAGAAATTGCGCTGGCGCAGGATGCGCAGCGGCGAAGGCTTTTGCACCATGACAGCAGGCTGGGTTTGGCCGATGGCGTCCTGGCCCACATTCTGGCCCGCCCGGATATAGGCGCGTTCCGCCCCGGAGAGATGTTTGTGGCGGTCGGGCGTCTGGTAGCCGAAAAACCAGGCGAGGGCCCAGATCAGGGCCAGGCCGCCGGAGATGATGAAGGCGGCCTGCCAGTTGTAGCTGAGAATGGCCCAGGCCACCAGAGGCGGGGCCAGGATCGAGCCTGCGGAAGCGCCGATATTATAGATGCCGCTGGCGAATCCGCGTTCCCTGGCGGGAAACCATTCGGCCACCACCTTCAGCCCGCCCGGCTGGGCTATGCCTTCGGCGAAGCCTTGCAGGCCGCGCAGAAACGCCAATCCCTGCCAGTTGCCGGCCAGCGCGTGCGCCATTGTGACCAGTCCCCAGGCGATGGCAAACAGGGTCAGGCCCAGCCTCAGCCCGGTCAGATCGAGCATATAGCCCGCCACCGGTTGCAGCATGATGCCGAACTGAAAAACCCCGGTGATGACGCCGTAATTTTGTTCGCTCATATGCAGCGAAGCCATCATGGTCGGCGCGGCGACGCTGAGCACGCTGCGCGTCAGATAGTTGATGACGGTGCCCAGCATGACCAGGCTGATGATCCACCACCTTATGCCGCCCTTGCCTTTCAGCATTCCGCCCCCGCCGCCCTGGCTCAACATGCGCTCTGTTTGCGCGCACCTCTCAGCCTGTTGTCAGGCGGCGGGCGTTCTGCGGGCGTTCTGGTCGCAAACCTAACATATTATGTCTGACTTGTTCAAGTCTGGGTATGCGGCTAACTGGCCTTGTCCAGCCATTCAGGGCCATGCAATCTTCGTGACCGCGCTTATTGTCAGACTATGGTCTGACCTAATATAAGGAAAATCCCGGCCATGACCTGACTCGCGCGATCTTTCCATATATATGGCCATATATAAAGAATGCAGATAGCGTAGCGCATGGCGAACAGGCGGGAGAAGCAACCCATGAGTAAACTCGGCGGCAAGCGGCTGGCCAGCGATTCGGAAGACGACGCCCTGACGCCGGGAAAGCCGGGAGAACTGCACACCCAGTTGGCGCAGAAGCTGGGTATCGACATTCTGGGGCGGCGCTGGCTGCCGGGCGAGGTCTTGCCCAGTGAGATCGACATGGCCAATATGTACGCCATTTCGCGTTCGGCCGTACGCGAGGCGATACGGACTCTGGCCGCCAAGGGCATAGTGGAACCGCGCCGCAAGCGCGGCACCTGCGTCACCGACCGGGCGCAGTGGAACATGCTCGATCCGGTCGTGCTGAGCTGGATGTTCGCCTCCACACCTGACGAACAGCTCGTCAAAAACCTTTTCGAGATGCGCCTGATTCTTGAGCCCGCCGCCGCCCGGCTGGCGGCGCAAAGACGCACCGATGCGCACCTCGACGCCATGTCGGAAGCCCTGAAGGGGATGGCGCGCCACACCTTGCTGACCGACGCAGGCTTACAGGCCGATATGGATTTTCACTCAGCCCTGATGGCGGCGGCGGGCAATGAGCAGCTTTCGGCCCTGAACGCCTCGATCGGCGCCACGGTGGCGCTTTCGACGCGCTACAAGATCAGGCACAATCTGCTCGGCAGGGACCCGGTTCCGGCCCACCTGGCCGTGTTCGAAGCCATTCAGCAGCGCGATGCCGAAGAGGCGCACTGGTGTATGCAATATCTCGTCCGGCTGGCGGTAAAGGATCTGCTGCACATGGACGCGCTCGAAGACCTGCCGTCAAAACCCTTCGAGGCGTAGGGCGTTTTCCCAAACGTGACTCCATCTTTTGGGCTAAAGCCATCTTTTGGGATAAAAAAATGTGAGCTTGTCCGGGCCTTCTTCCATTGCTAACGGGCGTCATGCGGTTACAGTCCAGAGCAATGCGCGTTTCATTTGACTTACAAATTGAATGCGAGATGCGGTAAAACGTAAAATAGCGGGATCCGGTTCGCTCTGGCGGCGATCAATGTTTGGCGCAGAGGCAGGAGAGGTACATGGAGAACTGGCTCGGCGAAGTGATCGCAGCCATCGGGTCGGGGAGCCTCGTCGGCTTCAGCCTCGGCCTTATCGGTGGCGGCGGTTCCATTCTGGCAACGCCGCTGCTTCTTTATGTCGTCGGGATAAAAGATCCGCACATGGCGATAGGCACAGGTGCGCTGGCGGTATCGGCCAATGCTTATTCCGGGCTGATCGGCCACGCCAGACGCGGCACGGTCTGGTGGCGGTGCGCGCTGGTGTTCGGGCTTGTCGGCACCATAGGCGTCCTGGCGGGATCGACGCTTGGCAAGGCCGTGGGCGGCCAGACGCTTCTGTTTCTCTTCGCCTTTGTCATGCTTGCGGTTGGCGTGGCCATGCTGCGCCCGCGCCGTGAGACTGACGGCGTCGCCCGGACGGTCGATGGCCGAATGTGTTTTCTGACCGGCGCCGTTGCCCTGGCATCCGGCTTTGCGTCGGGCTTTTTTGGCATTGGCGGCGGCTTTCTGATTGTGCCGGGGCTCATTCTGGCAACCGGAATGCCCACGATTAACGCGGTAGGCACGTCTTTGTTCGCGGTTGGGACATTCGGCCTTGTGACGGCCCTGAACTACGCGCTGTCAGGATGGGTGGACTGGCTGGTCGCGGCAGAATTTATCGCCGGGGGCATCGGCGGCGGCTGGCTGGGCACTGCGCTGGCCACCCGGCTGTCGGTTAATAAAAATGCGCTCAACCGCATTTTTGCCGGTTTGATTTTTCTGGTCGCCATCTATGTCCTGTACCGAAGCGCCAGCAGCCTGTTTGGCAAATGAGGCCACGAACACGAGGATCCGTATGACCATTTCTCAGGATACTGCGCCCAATCGGATTCCCTGGCCGCCGGTCATCTATGGGCTGGCGCTCGGCGCGAGTTGGGCCCTGCAAGAATTCGTGCCGGTCTGGCACCTGCATATCCCGCTGTGGTGTCGTGCTCTGGGCGCACTATTTATCGTGCCGGGGCTTGTTCTGGATTTCGGCGCCATGCTGGCGCTGCACCGTGCCAGAACCACCATCCTGCCCAATCGCGCCGCCTCGCATCTCGTGACCGCCTGGCCGTTTTCTCAGTCGCGCAATCCTATCTATCTTGGCAATACGCTGGTCATTGCCGGTCTGAGCCTTGCCCTCGCATGGCCCTGGCTTTTGCTGATGACGATTGTGAGCACAGGTCTGGTGGGCCAACTGGCCATTGCCCGCGAAGAGCGCCATCTGGCGGCAAGGTTTGGTGATGACTGGCGGGAATATTGCGCCACGACGCCGCGCTGGATCTGGTGGTTCTGACGCATCTTTCGGGGAGCGATCTAGTCTGGCTTTCGGGCAATGAAATCGATCAGGGCGGAGCGGCCATTGTGGCCTGCCCCTTCCGTCAGATCGGCCTCATACGATGTCAGGCGGTGGATTTGCCAGCCTGCAAAAGCCGATGTCAGCAGCGCCTCCGTATAGAGGTTCTCGACCTGCGAGGGGCCGCCCGTCTTGTATTCGAGCTGTTTGGGCGTGTAACCGTGCAGCAGTATCAGGCCGCCGGGCCGGATTGCGCCTTTGATACCGTTGAATATTTCCGTTCGGAAGGACGGATCGGCAAACTGGATAAAGACGGCGACGACGGCATCGAACCGGCTCTGCGGCCAGGCCCAGCCATTCAGGTCCACCTGACGAAAATCGACCGATACGCCTTTGCTGGCGGCCAAGGTTCGGGCCTTTTCCAGCGCCACCGTCGAATAGTCGGAGGCTGTGACCTTGTGGCCCAGTCCGGCCAGATAGGTGCTGTTGCGGCCTTCACCGTCGGCGGGGAGAAAAACCTCACGGGCAGGCGCGCGCCCCGAAGTGAGCCCCGAAGTGAGCCAATGCGCATTTGCTTTCACAAAGGCGCTCGGTTCGGTGCCGAACAGATAGTCGGCCCGGTCAAAGCGACTGTTCCAGGGATTTGGCGGAAGATCAGAGGCATTTTTGGTCATTCGGCAATCCTACAGGCTCAGACATGAACAGGCAAGGCGGGCGCACCGTCACTGTGGCGCGGCGCGCGCCCTGGCTACGGCCTGGACAAAGCCGTTATAATCAAGCGTGGCGGCGCGGTATCCGCCAATCAGGAAGGTCGGCGTTCCGGTCAGGCCCAGAGCGTCGGCCTGAGCGCCATTGCTGGCGATGAGGGCGTCGATGTCGCGGCGATGGGTCTTCAGGTCGCTTTGCAGCCGCGTCATATCGATGCCCGCCTTGCGCAAGGCGGCAAGCATCTGGGCTCTGGTGAGATGACTGCCCGGTATCGCCATCATCGCATCATGGGCTTTAACGTACCGCCCTTGATATTTCGCCGCCAGGGCCAGTTGTGCGCCGTCCATCGAGGTGGCGCGGATGACCGGCCAGTCCTTGTAAACCAGACGTATATCGTGATCTTCCCGCACGATCCGGTTGAGGGCGGGCGCGCTGACTTTGCAATAGGGGCAGTTGTAGTCCATGAAGGCGACAATCGTCAGCTTGCCATCGGGATTGCCGCCGACCGGGGCGGCGGGATCGTTCAGGATCAGGTCTTTTGTGACGGGTTGGGATTGAGCCCCGGCCACAACGGGCAGGGCCAAACTGGTCAGGACGATAGCGGCGGCAGCCGCAAACAGGCGGCGCGAGATGACGGACAATTGAACTCTCCTGATAGATATGTCGGATAAACCGGCTTGAACCGGGCACCTTAAGGCTGGCTTAAGCTTGGCCGATAAATGTCCGTTACGAGAAGGTGGTAAGGAACGATATGCGCGCGCTTGTGGTCGAAGATGATCCCGTCCTGCTGAATGGTCTTGAGGTCGGGCTGGGTCTGGCCGGTTTCGCCGTGACCGGCGCGGCGTCCTGCGCCGAAGGGCTGGCGGCGCTGGCGGTGAGCGATTTCGATGTCGCCGTGCTCGATCTGATGTTGCCGGATGGCTCAGGCATGGATCTGTTGCGGGCCCTGAAGGCCGACAGGACGCATGTCCGTACCTTGATGCTGACCGCGCGCGACCGTGTGCCGGAGCGGATTGCCGGTCTGGACGCAGGCGCTGACGACTATATGGGCAAGCCGTTTGATCTCGATGAACTGGCCGCACGTTTGCGCGCCCTGATGCGCCGCGCCCCGACCGGTGATCAGCACATCGTCGTCTGCGGTGCCCTCAGTCTGGAGCCGCTGACGCAGGAGGCGCATTATGAAGGGCGCAGCGCACGTTTGTCGCGGCGCGAATTTGCCATTCTTCAGGCCCTGACCGACCGGCCCACGCAGATCCTGTCCAAATCGCATCTGGAGAGCCGCCTCTATGGCTGGCAGGAAGACATTGAAAGCAATGCCGTAGAGGTGCACATTCATCATTTGCGCGCCAAGCTGGGGGCCGGGGTGATTGAAACCGTGCGCGGCCTGGGCTACCGGCTGGCGACATCATGACATCCATCAGAGGTCGGCTGTTTCTGGTTTTAATGCTGATGACCGGCCTTGTCTGGCTGTCAGGCATTGTCTGGATCGACCTCAGCACCCGCGCCAAGCTCGAACATGTCCTTGACGCGCGCCTCATTGAGGCGGCCCGCATGGTTCAATCCCTGATGGTCACGCCCGCCGATGCCTCAGCGCGCCTCAATCACGGCACCCTGTCGGCGCACCGGCCCTATGAGCGGCAACTGGCCTGTCAGATATGGTCGCTGGACGGTGCCCTGATCGGCCGGTCAGGCTCGGCGCCGGTGACCCCCATGAGTCCTGCCAAAAGCGGATTTTCCGACACCGTGATCAATGGCGCGCGCTGGCGTGTCTATGCCACCGTCGATGACCAGACAGGGGTGCGGGTTCTGGTCGGCGACAGTCTGGCCATGCGCGACCGGCTTACATCAGATGTGATCCGGGGCCTGGCCTTGCCCGCTTTGCTGATCCTGCCCGTGCTGGCCTTGCTCACCTGGCTTTGCGTGCAGCGCGGTCTGGCCCCGCTTCGCCGGCTTGCCCATACCTTGTCGCACCGTCGGGCTGCGGATCTGACGCCGCTCGACGCCAGCGGATTGCCGACCGAGATCAGGCCCCTTGTCGATGCCCTGAATGGCTTACTGAACCGGGTGACCGCCGCGCGCGACCATGAACGTGATTTTACGGCCTTCGCCGCGCATGAGCTTCGCACGCCGATAGCCGGGCTGAAAACCCAGGCCCAGATTGCGGTTGCGGCAAGGCAGGAGGCTGTGCGGCTTCAGGCCCTCAACCAGATGATCATCAGCGTTGACCGCACCGCCCGTCTTGTCCGGCAATTAACCGATCTGACGGGGGTTGAAAATGGTCGGTCAGACGATGCGGCAGAGCCCGTTGACATGGGGCCTTTTCTCGCCGCCCTGACGATGGATATGGGGGCGGACGGATTTGAGATCGCGCCCGAACTGGCGCGCGCCCAACTGCGTGTGCCGCCCGAACGGCTCGCTCTGGCGGCGCGCAATCTGCTCGACAATGCCCGCAATCATGCGCCACCCGGGCGTCCTGTGCGAGTCAGCCTGCACGATGCGCAAGACTGGGTTGCGATGGTGATCGAAGATGACGGGCCGGGTATTCCGCCCGAAGACCTGCCAAAGGTTCGCGACCGCTTTTTTCGCGGGCAATACAGGTCGCCCGTCGGCAGTGGTCTGGGTCTGGCCATTGTTGACATGGCGATGGATCGCATGGGCGGCAGTCTGCACCTTGAGACTCGCCCCTCCGGCGGGTTACGCGCCGAAATGCGTCTGGCA
>NZ_JASERT010000003.1 GCF_030027245.1 Asticcacaulis sp. EMRT-3 | reverse complement strand
CCAGTCCCGTGCGCTACCCAATCCGACGGTAAACGTGACCGTCGAGAATTTCGGCGGAAGCGGGCCCTATTCAGGCACCCAAAGTGCTGAAACGACAGCGGCGATTGAGCAAACCATTGAGCTCGGCGGTAAACGCGGTGCCCGTATCGAGGCCGGTCGCGCGGGTCTGGACGTGGCACGCGCCCGGGCCACCATGACGCAGAGCGATTTCGCCTTCGATCTGGCCCAAGCTTATGCTGCTGCGGAAGCTGCGGACATACGGTTCCAACTCGCCAAGGACTCGCTGGCCCTGGCGGAAGACGATGCGCGCGTTGCGGACGCTATGGTCAAGGCCGGTAAGGAAGCGGATCTGCGATCCGTGCAGGCGCGATCAGGTGTTGAAGCGGCCCGTGCCGATGTCGATGAAGCCCAGGCTGTGCGAAACACAGCGTTTGCCAAGCTCACGGCCATGGTCGATTCGCCTGTTCAGTTCACCTCGATTACCGATAGTCTTCTTGCGCACGCCGACCGAGGTGAGCCAATTGCTCCGGCCGATCCTTTGAACAGTCCCGCCTACCTGGTGGCACAAGCTGAACGCAATGAGGTGGCCAAACGGGTTCGTGTCGAGCAAACACGCTCTTCGCCAGACGTAACCGTGTCCTTGGGGGTTCGCCGGATCGCCGCTGACGATTCCCGCGCCCTTGTCGGTGGCGTGTCCGTGCCGTTCCCGATCTTCGATCGCAACCGCGGCAATATCAGTTCTGTTCAATCCGAGCTGGCGGCGGCAGATCAGAGGGTCAATATCGCCCGGCTTGATGCCCAAGCGGATATCCAGTCGGCAACGGCCAAGCTTCAGGCAGCCTTCACGCGCGTCAAATCTGCGCACGACAGCGAGCAGACTGCCCAAGAAGCCTACCGGCTCACCCGTATTGGCTACGAGGCCGGCAAGCTGCCTTTGAGCGAAGTTCTAGGTGCGCGCCGGACCCTGACCGACGCCCGCAATCAAACGCTGAAGGCGAGAGAAGATCGCCTCAACGCCGAAGCCGAACTCGCCCGTCTGCGCGGCATTACCCCATTTGGAGACCCGCAAGGTTCGGGAGACAAATCATGAAATCGAACAATCTCTATCGTTACGGTGGCGCTGCTGCCGCACTCCTCCTTGTTGGCGCTGGCGGCTTTGGCCTGGCGCGTTGCACGGGCGACAAACCCGCCGTCTCGGCCTCGGCGGTTGCCGTTGAAGAGACACCTTCAGATGATCTGAAGCTGTCACAGGAGGCGATCACCGCCGCCAATATTTCTGTAGAAGCGGTCAATTCCGGAGGTCTGTCCTCGGAAATCATCACGCAGGCTCAGGTCGTGGCAACACCCAATGGCCAGGCGGCGCTGACTGCCAGAGCCGCAGGGTCCATATCACGCATCTACAAACGTCTTGGTGATCCGGTAAAGGCGGGGGAAGCCCTGGCCCTGATCGAAAGCCGGGATGCTGGCCAGATCGCTGCCGATCGCACCACGGCCCTGGCCCGTGCGCGTGTCGCTCAAGCCAATCTTGCACGGGAGAAATCCCTGATGGATCAGGGCGTGTCGGCGCGAGTCGACTATGAGCGGGCGCAGGCGGATGCGGCTGCGGCGCAAGCTGAGGTCACTAGGACGCAATCGGCGGCGTCCGCGGCACGGATCACCTCGGATGGCCACGGCGTCATCGTTGCCAGCCCGATATCCGGGCAGGTAACGGCCAGCATGGCCAGCTTAGGTGCCTTCGTGCAGCCTGAGACCGAACTGTTTCGGGTGGCCGATCCGAAGCTCGTTCAGATCGAGGCGGCTATTGGTGCGTCGGATATGACACGTGTGGCCGCCGGAGACCGCGCCGTCATCGACATGCCGGACGGACGTGCCCTTGAAGCGCGGGTTCGATCGGTCACACCCTCCCTTAATGCCGAAACCCGCGCCGCGACGGCCGTTCTCGATGTTGTCGGCGGTGAAGTTCAACCCGGCCTTTCGGTACGGGCGCGCCTTTTCCCGGCGGTTACGAGCCAATCAAGTGCGATCGTCGTTCCCGATGAAGCCGTGCAGTCGGTGAACGGTCGCGATGTCGTTTTCGTTCGCACCAAGGATGGCTTCAAGGCCACACCTGTGACGGTCGGTCAACGCAGCGCCGGCCGCGCTGAGATTACCTCCGGTCTCACCTCCGGTCAGTCCATTGCCACGCGCAATGCCTTCTATCTGAAGGCTGAGCTCGGCAAGGGCGCAGGCGAGGAGGGATAGCCATGATAGGAAACTTAATGGCGCTCAGCGTGCGTGCACGCTGGGCCGTCCTGCTTATTGTCATGTTGGTCGGCACGTTCGGGGCCTGGCAACTGACGAAGCTGCCGATTGATGCCGTCCCTGACATCACCAACAAGCAGGTTCAGATCAACACAATCGATACCGGCCTGTCCCCCGTCGAAATTGAAAAGCGCGTGACCTTCCCGATTGAGACGGCTCTTTCTGGCATTCCTGGCCTGGAGACGACAAGATCGCTATCGCGCAACGGCTTCTCCCAGGTCAGCGCGATCTTTACCGAGGGTACGGATCTCTATTTTGCGCGGCAACAGGTCAGTGAACGCATTGCGCAGGCCAGAGACAGTTTGCCTGAAGGCACGCAGCCACAGATCGGGCCGGTTACGACCGGGCTTGGCGAAGTCTTTATGTACGCCATCGACTTTGCCAATCCCAACGGCAAGGGCGCCAAGATAGTCGACGGGCAACCCGGCTGGCAATCTGACGGCAGCTTCCTGACCCCGGAGGGTGATCGTCTGACCGATGAGGTCTCGCGGGCCGCCTATCTGCGCACGGTGCAGACCTGGATCATCTCGCCGCAGCTTCGCACCGTCAAAGGCGTGGCCGGTGTCGATTCCATCGGCGGGTTCGAGAAGCAATATATCGTTGAGCCCGATCCGGTAAAACTTAGCGCCTATGGCGTCTCGTTTACCGAACTGGCCAAGGCACTTGAGGCTGCCAACCTGTCGGTCGGCGCCAACTTCCTCAATCGCTCAGGGGAGGCCTACCTGGTCAGGGCTGACGCCCGCATCCGGTCGCTCGACGAGATCAATCAGGCGATCATCGCCACGCGAGGCGGTTTGCCTGTGGCGCTGAAAGACGTGGCCACGGTTCGTTTGGGCGGTGAGCTGCGCACAGGCGCTGCCAGCATGAACGGCCACGAGGTCGTCATCGGCACAACCTTGATGCTGATCGGGGAAAATAGCCGGACCGTTGCCAAGGCGGTCGGTGAGAAACTCGAAGGGATCAAGAAATCCCAGCCGCCGGGTCTAAAGGTCACGACCACCCTCGACCGCTCCAAACTGGTGAGTGCGACCGTCGAAACGGTGCAAAAGAACCTGTTCGAAGGCGCGGTCCTCGTCGCTGTGGCGCTCTTCCTGCTTCTGGGCAATGTCCGCGCGGCGATTATCGCCGTGCTGATCATTCCGTTCTCATTCCTGATAATGGCCATCGGGATGAACGGCATGAAGGTATCTGGGAATTTGATGAGCCTCGGCGCGCTGGACTTCGGTCTCATCGTGGACGGTGCCGTTATCATTATCGAAAACTGCCTGCGGCGGCTGGCCGAACGCCAGCATCACGAAGGGCGTATCCTGTCCCTGCGGGAGCGACTGGAGGAGACGACGCTCGCCACCCAGGAAATGATCAAGCCGACCGTGTACGGCCAGGCCATCATCTTTCTGGTGTTCGCGCCCTTGCTCACCTTTACCGGTGTCGAGGGCAAGACGTTCTCGCCCATGGCCATAACCCTGATCCTGGCCCTGGCGGCGGCATTCGTTCTCTCCATCACCTTCGTGCCGGCCATGGTCGCGCTATTGATCCGAGGCAAGATCACGGAAAAAGAGGTCTGGATCATTCGCAAGATTAAGACGGCTTATGAGCCGGTCCTGCACCAGGCGGTCGCCAAGCCATGGCCCTTCATTGCCAGCGGCATCGGGATATTCGTTCTGTCCGGTTTCGTCTTTACGCTCCTGGGCCAGGAATTCATTCCGCAACTCGACGAGAAGAATATCGCCCTATCAACGAGCCGCATTCCTTCGACCTCGCTGGAAGAATCCCTCACCATGCAAAAGGGTGTTGAGAAGGCCGTCTCCAGCCTGCCAGAAGTGGAGTTAATGTTCTCCAAGACGGGCACCGCCGAGGTGGCGACTGATCCCATGCCGCCTAACATCTCCGATGGCTTCGTTATCCTGAAGGAGAAACAGGACTGGCCAAAGGGCGTCAAAACCAAAGCCGACGTCGTCCAAAGGATCGAGGATCGTACGAACGGGCTTATCGGTCAGTCTTACGAGCTGAGCCAGCCGATCCAGCTTCGTTTCAACGAACTGATTGCGGGGGTACGCGGTGATGTCGCCATCAAGCTTTATGGTGATGATCTCGACAAGATGGGGGCGTCAGCCGCCAGAATTGTCAGCGTGCTGCAATCCATACCCGGAGCCGCTGACGTTAAGGCCGAACAAACGGCCGGATCGCCGACGCTCGATGTCCAGTTCGATCGCACCGCTATCGCGCGTTACGGCCTGACGGTAGAAGAGGTCGCCGATACCGTCTCGGCAGCGATGGGCGGACGAGAAGCCGGCCTTGTTTTCGAGGGCGACCGCCGCTTCAACATCGTTGTCCGTGTGCCGCAAAGCACGCGCAATGATCTGGATGCCTTCATGGCGCTGCCGGTCATGTTGCCAGAAGAGGGCGGCCACGCCAGAGGGTCGGTCCCGCTGTCTCAGGTGGCGCAGTTCCGCTTCACGGAAGGTCTCAACCAGATCTCCCGTGAGAACGGCAAGCGCCGGATCGTCATACAAGCCAATGTGCGCGGCCGAGATGTAGGCTCTTTCGTCACCGAGGCCCTGCTAAAGGTCGAAGCCGTCGCCCTCCCGACAGGGTCTTTCCTGGAGTGGGGCGGTCAATTCCAGAACCTGAAGGCGGCCTCGGACAGACTGGCCATCGTCGTACCGATCTGCTTCCTCGCCATCTTCGGCCTTCTCTTCATGGCTCTGGGCGGCTTCGGACGTGCCATTTCCGTCTTCACGGCCGTGCCTCTTGCGCTGGCTGGTGGGGTCTTCACGCTCGCCATGACCGGGATCGCCTTCTCCGTTTCAGCGGCAGTCGGCTTTATCTGCCTGTCCGGTGTCGCCGTACTGAACGGGCTCGTCGTCATGACCAGCATCCGACAGCGCATCGAGGCCGGGATGGAACTCAGCAAGGCCATCACCGAAGGCATGATCGAGCGGGTTCGGCCGGTCATCATGACGGGACTGGTTCCGGCGATTGGCTTTATCCCAATGGCGCTTGGCACAGGCACCGGCGCCGAGGTGCAAAAGCCCTTGGCGGTCGTCGTCATCGGCGGCCTGGTCACGGCCACGGCCCTGACGCTGCTTGTCCTGCCTGCCATCACGCAAGTGGTCCTGGGCTTGGGTGAGCGCATGAACAAGCGCCGTCAGGTGATGCCCGTCAATGAGCGTCCCGCAGAGTAACCGAAAAACCCCATCCCGACGCCAAACGTCGGGATGGGGTCCCTCCATTTTGAAAGGTAAGGCCATGAGCCAGACCATGAAACTTCTCAGAATCTATACCAGTGAAAGTGCGTATTTCGGCGACAACAAGGTCTTCGCGGTGATCGCCACCCGTGCTCGCGATGCCAAGCTTGCCGGCGCCACGATCCTCCAGGCCCTCGTCGGCTTTGGCCGATCCGCCCACTTGCGGCGCCGGCATATCCTCGAAGATGACCAGTCGCTCGTCATCGAAATCGTCGATGAAGAGGCGCGTTTGCGAGACTTCGTTGCCTCGATCGACGACATTCCCGGCGTCGGGCTGATCACGCTTGAGGCGGTGGAAGTGCTGAAATCAGAGGGGGTAGCGCCATGAAGCGTGTCCTTGTTATCCTGGGCCTCGCAAGCTTCCTCACCGGATGTGTTTCCGTGCCGGAACAATCTCTCGACCAGCGCCTGGTGGGGAAGTCCGACAAGGAGGCGAGGACCTTGCTGGCCTATACCTGCTATCGCGAGGCGGCATGGCCGACCTATAATTCTGCCGCCTATAAAAACGCGGGGGCCCGTCAACGTAGCCAGATGGCGAATAGCCAGGGACCAGAAGTCCGAAGGATGACCGCTCTGTGCCGACAGATGCGAACCGCCACTGATACGACTAAGGCCGGTTTTGCCGAGGATTGCCGAGGGCTTATTGCTGAAAAGACCCGGCGCTATGGCGTGAAAGCGGCAGACCACGTCCGCCGTGTCGCGGACATCTGTTCGAAAATGACTGGCCAGCCGATAGACGGGGCGGTCTAGCGCCTTGCCAAAGCTCTCACATCTATCCGAGGTGTGTATGCCGGTCGCTGGCGGCGTCGGGCTGCATGGTCTCCAGTCCCACCAGGATGCCGCAGGTTTCGCCGGAAGCCTCCGTCCGGCACTTTTGGCGCAGGTCCACCAACTGCTCTTGGAGCAGTTGCAGCTCTTTGATCCGTACTTCGACATGGCCGATATGATCGTCCAGCAGGGTCACGACCGAGTCACATCCATCCGACGGTCCATCCATCGTCGACAGGAGGGCGCGGATTTCCTCGTGGGTCATATCCAGCGCGCGGCAATTCCGAATAAAGCGAAGGCGCTTCAGGTGTTCGCCGCCATAGTCGCGGTAGTTGCCATCGGTGCGGTCGGCCTTCGGAAGCAGGCCCGCCTTCTCGTAAAACCGGATGGTTTCCGTGGTGCAATTGGCCGACATCGCCAGTTCGCCGATTTTCATCAAAGGCTCCGAGTTCTCGCTTGACCTTGTAGTTACTTCAAGGTGTCCAATAGCAGGTATACGAATTGGAGTCCATTATGATCGACGACCCGAAGCCCCGCCGCGAGCCGGCAAATGACCAGGCTCATGACGATCTTGCGCATGATCACGCGGGTCATGACCACAAAGGACATGGTCACGATCTGGAAGGGCACAACGACAGCGATAAGGCGCACTCTGGCGGTTGCTGCGATCATGATCTTGGGTTGGCGCCTGCTGTGCGCAAGCCCGCCAAGGTGATTTCGCGCGCACCGGAGGCCTCGGTCGCTGGCGATCATGGCCATGACCACCCTAAGGCGGAAGCCCATGAGGGGCCTGATCATTCCGGTCATGGCCATGATGATCACGACAGCGGACATCGCCACAATCACGAAGACGCCTGCTGCGATCCGCACGCGCCGGCCGTGGCGCTGTCCCCGTTGAGCGCTTCTGTCAAAACAGGTGAGGGGACGGTTACCTTCATCCGCATCATGCAAATGGACTGCCCGACCGAAGAAGCCCTGATTCAGAACAAGATCGGCGGCATGAAGTCGGTGAAGCGTCTGGAATTCAACCTGATGCAGCGCGTGCTCACCGTGGTTCACGAACCGGAAGCGCTCGATGCCATCTTGACCGGCATAAAAAGCCTGGGGTTCACGCCAGAAGTCCAGGGGGCGGACTCGTGTGCTCAGGCGAGCGCGTTGACGCCTGAACCCAAGAAGGCCTGGTGGCCCCTGGCGCTGGCCGGCGTGCTGGCGGTCGCATCGGAAGCCGCCGATTGGATGGAGATGCCGGAAGTCCTGGCGGCGACATTGGCCATTGCGGCGGTTCTGCTTGGGGGTTGGACGACCTACAAGAAGGGCTGGATCGCGATCGCAAACCGCAATCTGAACATCAATGCGCTGATGAGCATAGCTGTGACGGGCGCGCTGATCATTCGGCAGTGGCCGGAGGCGGCCATGGTCATGGTCTTGTTTGCCATTTCGGAATTGATCGAGGCCAGATCGCTCGACCGTGCCCGCAATGCCATTGCAGGCTTGATGTCCCTGACGGCCGATACGGTCACGGTTCAACAGGCGGACAAGAGCTGGCAGGAGGTCGATGTAAAGTCGGTAACGCTCGGTGCCTTGGTTCGCGTGAAACCGGGCGAACGTATCGGTCTCGATGGCCAGATTGTGAGCGGACGCTCGTCGATCAATCAGGCGCCAATCACCGGTGAAAGCTTGCCGGTGGACAAGGCGGAGGGTGACCAGGTCTTCGCCGGCACCATCAATGAATCGGGCGCGTTCGATTACAAAGTTACGGCCGCATCCGGGGAGACGACCCTGGCCAAGATCATCAAGGCGGTCGAGAGCGCTCAGGGTGCCAAGGCGCCCACGCAACGGTTCGTCGATCAGTTCGCCAAGATTTATACGCCTATCGTGTTCGCTATTGCCCTGGCTGTCGCGGTATTGCCGCCATTGTTGATGAGCGGCGACTGGCTCGCCTGGATATACAAGGCGCTTGTTCTTCTGGTCATCGCGTGTCCCTGCGCACTTGTCATCTCGACACCCGTCACCATCGTCAGCGGTCTGGCGACGGCCGCTAAAAACGGCATGCTGGTCAAGGGCGGTGTCTATCTGGAAGAGGGCCGCAAGCTGAAGTGGCTCCTCCTCGACAAGACCGGCACGATCACGCATGGCAAGCCTGTTCAAACCGACTTCGAGACCATCGCTGGGGGCGACAGCCAGCGTCACCGGGAGCTTGCGGCGGGCCTCGCCAATCGCTCGGATCACCCGGTATCAAAGTCTGTTGCGGTCGCTGCGGAAAATGACGGTGTCACAATTCCCGAGGTTGATGATTTCGAAGCGCTGCCCGGCCGCGGTGTGAAGGGCAAGATCGCGGGGAAAACCTATTATCTCGGCAATCACCGCCTGATCCATGAGCGCGGGATTTGCACACCGGACATTGAGGCACGCCTAACCTTGCTGGAGACATCCGGGAAGACGGCGATCGCGCTGTCCGATGAAACGACGGTCCTGGCGACCTTCGCCGTGGCCGATACCGTCAAGGAATCGAGCCGTCGCGCCATCGCGGAACTGCATAGCCTCGGCATCAAGACGGTGATGCTGACAGGAGACAATACGCACACTGCGAAGGCCATCGCCAAGGAAGTCGGTATCGACGAGGCGCTGGGCGACCAGCTCCCGGAAGACAAGCTTGAGGCTGTCAAAAAGTACGCAAAGGACGGCAAGGTCGGCATGGTCGGCGACGGCATCAATGATGCGCCGGCCTTGGCCCAGGCCGACGTCGGGTTTGCCATGGGCGCCATGGGAACCGATACGGCGATCGAGACGGCCGACGTGGCGTTGATGGATGACGATTTGCGCAAGATAGGCGTTTTCGTCCGGCTGTCGCGTAAGACGCGTGCCGTGCTCATCCAGAACATTACCTTCGCACTCGGTCTTAAGGCGGTCTTCCTGGTCCTGACCCTGATCGGCTACGGAACCATGTGGATGGCGGTTTTCGCGGACGTTGGCGCCAGCATCATCGTCGTCGCCAATGGCTTGCGGCTGCTTAGACGTGTCGATCTGCCAAAACTCACCTAAATTTCCGCACTAAATCCGCCAAGGACACCAAGATGATCGCCTCGACCTGGATCTATACCCTTATACCGGTCGGCGCAGCGGTCCTCGGCGCGGGCGTCGCCGTCAATGCCAAGCCGGGTCCTACAATCGTCAGTGCTGTCCAGCATTTTGCGGCCGGCGTCGTATTTGCGGCAGCGGCGGGTGAAATCCTGCCAAGTGTGATGCACGGAGGTTCGCCTTGGGCCACAGCCATAGGCGGCGCGATTGGTGTCCTTGTAATGCTGCTGGTTAAACAGCTTGAATCCATCGTGAAGGGACCGGTTGGGCTCCTCACTATGGTCGGTGTCGATGTCCTGATTGATGGCCTTGTGCTCGGGATCGCGTTTGCGGCGGGCGCCAAGGTCGGCATCCTCTTGACGATCGCCCTGACCCTTGAAGTGCTGTTCCTTGGCTTGACCGTAGCCAACGAACTCAGCGAAACGGTCCGCTCTCGCATAAAGATTGTCGGTATCACTGGAGCGCTCGTTTTATTGCTGCCGATCGGAACACTCCTGGCCACGCCCATTGCGACTTTGCCAGGGCCAATCCTGACCGGGTTCTTCGCCTTCGGCCTGGTGGCTCTTCTTTATCTTGTCACTGAGGAATTACTTGTCGAGGCGCACGAGACACCTGACCGTCCCTGGGTGACGGCGATGTTTTTTGCTGGCTTTCTGATTTTGATGGTCATGGAAGAGTTGATGGCCTGATCATCTATTGGGCCGTGTCCTCATAGACCTGGCAAGGTATCGTTCGCGACCGTCTGTCGGAGCCGGGTCACTTGACATCGGCTTCCGGGGGTTCGGTCAAGTGCAACCATACGCCCAGCGCCATCAAACCGCTGGCTATAAGCAGTGATAAACTCCAGGGCTCGCGCAACAGCACCAATCCGATCGCTGCGCCGATGAAAGGTGCGGTCGAGTAATAGGCCCCCGTCCGCGCAGCGCCGATTTCGCGCAGTGCGAATACAAACAGGACCAAGCTGGCCCCGTAGCCCAGGAGACCAATAATCAAGGCAAAGCCTGCCGTGGCCATCGGCGGCAGGTGGGCACCGACAATCAAGGCGAGCGTCACGTTGGCTATGCCGGCGACAATGCCTTTGATGCTGGCGAGCGTCGGCGCATCGACGAGCGAAATCTTCGAGGTACAATTATTGTCGATCGCCCAGCACAGGCAGGCGCCAGAGACGGCCAGTGCGCCGATAAATCCGGTATGGCCACCGGGGCCACGTAAGGCCAGGACTACTGCGCCAAGGAAAATCGCTAGCATGCCCCAGCCAATACGACGGTTGAATGGTTCCTTGAAAACGACCCAGGCGATTACTGCCGTAAAGACGCCTTCCAATGTGAGCAGGAGCGAGGCCGCAGCACCCGAGGTGCTTGTCAGTCCGACCATCAATAGGGCAGGACCCAGCGCGCCGCCAAAGAGAACGGTAGCTGCCAGCCAAGGCAAATCGGCGCGTTTTAGCGCAAGGCCCGCCTGTTTCAAGGCGGTAAATCTTACGATCGCTACCCCACAACCGGAGCCCATATACAGCAGTCCTGCCAGCATTAAGGGATCGACGCCGCCGATGATAGCTTTGGCGGCGGGCGTTGACGCTCCAAAGAGGAGGGCCGATAGCAGAGCGTATAATCCTCCGCGCTTTACGTTACCGAGTTTGAACTTGGCCAAATTGACTCCTTGGAGGGGTGGACTTCC
Source organism: Asticcacaulis sp. EMRT-3 (assembly GCF_030027245.1). NCBI lineage: Bacteria > Pseudomonadati > Pseudomonadota > Alphaproteobacteria > Caulobacterales > Caulobacteraceae > Asticcacaulis > Asticcacaulis carbonis. Next base: position 119,793 of record NZ_JASERT010000003.1, on the reverse strand, counting down.
TTATACAAAATATAGTATAGGGGGGTATGTTATAGGAAGCAACCATGCACGCCGATAAAGAAAAAGCCAAAATTTTAGCACGGGTCCGGCGCATTAAAGGTCAGATCGAGGCCCTTGAACGCGCCGTCGAGGGTGAGGCCGAGAGTGAGAAACTGCTGCACCTCATCGCCGCCGCGCGCGGGAGTATTTCCGGCCTAATGGGCGAAGTGGTCGAGCATCACATCCGGCATCACCTTGCCGACGATCCCGAGCAGCCCGGTATGCTGAAGCCTGAGGCGCAGCAAGCCCTGATCGACATTATCCATTCTTACGTGAAGTAGGCGACCATGAACGATTTCGCACATCTGCTCCAGCAAGGGGCGGGAAACGCCTGGCTGTTTATCCCGTCGGCCATCCTGCTCGGTGCTCTGCACGGGCTGGAGCCTGGCCATTCCAAGACCATGATGGCGGCTTTCATTGTTGCAGTGCGCGGAACAATCGGTCAGGCCGTATTGTTGGGCCTGTCGGCAACCGTGTCGCACACGCTGATCGTCTGGCTGATTGCACTAGGTGGTCTCTATCTTGGTCAAAGCTGGGACAGTGAAGCCATTGAACCTTACTTTCAGGTAGCTTCAGCGGTCATCATGTTGGGCGTCGCGCTTTGGATGATCTGGAGGACCTGGTCATATCAACGCGGTGACCATGGACATGATCATTCACATGGACACGCCCATGATGAAACCAAACATGTCGAAACCGGCCATGGCCGCTTGCGTCTCGAAATCTTCGAAAAGGGTCAGCCGCCACGTTTCCGGCTCTATCGAGAAACAGGCCAATCCTGGCAGGCGGGTGAAGTTCAGGTAGAGACGGTTCGCGAGGACGGTCGCGCGCGCGTCTTCACGTTTGTTCAGAAAAACGGCTTTCTGGAATCAGTCGACGATATTCCCGAGCCTCATGAGTTCAAGGCGAGGCTGGTTCTTGGTCATGCCGGACACTCCCACAGCTATTCGCTCGACTACGAAGAACATCACCATCATCACGATGAGGATCTCGCGCAGTCAGGCGTCATGGCCGGTTTTTCCGGCTCGGAACCTTATGCCGACGATCACGAGCGTGAACATGCGGAAGAGATTGAGCGTCGCTTCGCTGGCCAAAAGGTCACGACACCGCAGATCATCATGTTCGGACTGACGGGCGGCCTTATTCCTTGTCCAGCCTCGATCACGGTGCTGCTACTCTGCCTGCAACTAAAGCGTATCGCGCTAGGGGCGACGTTGGTCTTTTGCTTCAGCATTGGCCTTGCTTTGACCATGGTCGCCTCTGGCGTCTTGGCGGCGTGGAGCGTCAAGCATGTGTCGAAGCGGTTCAAGGGCTTCGGCAAGCTGGCCAATCGCGCGCCCTATCTCTCGGGCGGGCTCATCGTAATTGTGGCACTCTATATTGGCTTCACCGGCTTACGTGCCCTGGTGCATTAAATGATCGAAGAGAACGATGTCGCTACCAACCAGAGCCTGCGTAATGCGGTCATTATCGTGGCATTGGCGAACCTCGCCTATTTTGGCGTGGAGTTCGTGGTAGCCCGACGGATCGGATCACTTTCGTTGTTCGCCGACAGTGTCGACTTCCTCGAAGACGCAGCCGTCAACATTCTGATTGCGGTTGCCTTGGGTTGGGCTCAAAAACTTAGGGCGCGTGTGGGCATGGCAATGGCCATGATCCTGCTGGCGCCAGCCCTTGCCTTTGTTTGGACGGCCTGGCAGAAAATCCACGATTTCTCAGCCCCGCAGCCATGGTTGCTGTCCGGGACGGGGCTCGGCGCCCTAGCCGTGAATTTGTGCTGCGCGTTTCTGCTGGCAAGGTTTCAGCACCATAAAGGTACCCTGACCCGCGCAGCTTTCTTATCTGCCCGCAATGATGCTGCGGCTAACGTTGCCATCATCCTTGCCGGTGCGATTACCCTGATCTGGCACTCACCTTGGCCGGACGTTATCGTCGGTGTTGGTATTGCAATTTTGAATGCCGACGCGGCGCGCGAGATTTGGAAGGCCGCTCGATCGGAAAATGACCAGGCCAAACCGTAATAGCGAGTTGACGCCAGGCGCCAGCGCAGTCCGAACCTAGCCGGTGCCGTTCGCGGTGGCCCATTTGCAAGTTCCTACCAGGAGTTTGAGACACTAGCCGAAAGACCCATATCACAAGCATCTCGCATGTAGTTTCCCATAATGTTTATTATCCGCGAAAATCAAGATTCTAGCGACAACCAATTGATTTACATATATAATTTTGCAAAACGGACCGTATTATGAGGCGATTTTGTATGTCAGTCGTCATTCTGAAACGCATCGACCAAACGCGCAACATGGCGCGCTTCTATGAGCTCGACGTCCAGCCTGGTTTGTTTGGCGAAGTCTCGCTGACCCGCCATTGGGGTCGCATTGGCGCTCATGGCCAATCCAAACAGAATTGGTTCGCGACGGACGAAGCGGCCGTCGACGTGGCAGGCAAATTGCTGCGACAAAAAGAGCTCCGTGGCTATCTGAGCCCCTCCCCCGCCGGAAAAAGTTAACGAGCCGTTATTGAAGCGCCAGGCTGGGCGTCAGGTGTGCAAACAAAATCATTTAGGTTCGCGTTGATGTCGGCTTTGCGCCTGTGGATGGGATCGACGAATGACTGCTTAGGGCAAAACCGGCATAAGACCTCGGGGTTGGACGCTTCCAACGAACCCGACGATATTCTCGTCATGGCTGGTTAATTTTCGTAATCTATTGTGGCGGCGGTCAACACGGTTAGGACATATGAATGGCTGAAGGCCTCGCTCTCATTATTGAAGATAGCCAAACCCAGGCCCGTATAATCGGACGGATGCTCGACGGCGAAGATTGGGAATACCTGACTGTAAAAACCATCGCCGAGGGCTTGACCCTCATCGTCAAAAAACGCCCGACGCTGATTTTCGTAGATATATTTTTGGGTGAGGATAACAGCCTCCTACACCTTGAACAAATCCGTGACCTGGCTCCGCAAGCCGCCATCGCAATTATGACAGCGGGAAGCAAACAAGAGGCGCTCGACGAGACGTTAGCAGCGGCACGGCGATCACAGGTAGATTTCGTACTGCGCAAGCCATTTTCTTCGAAACAGCTCGGGGCGATTCTGCAGTTTTCCAGCAATATCGAGGAAAACGGCAGAAAGCCATGTCACGCCCTCGTCGTAGACGACAGTCTTGTGGTGGGGCATCTGACGTCGCAAATACTTTCGGACGGAGGTTATCGAGTAAGCATGGCCTCCTCCATGGAAGATGCATTGGCCAACGTCGATATAGCTCACGTGGATCTCATCGTGTCCGATATTTTTATGCCCGGTATGGGTGGCCTCAAGGGCATCAAAGTTCTCAAGGCGACATGGCCAACCGTTAAGGTTCTCGCCATGTCAGCAGGCCTTGGTGAACGCATCACATCGGAAAATGCGATTTCCGCTGCGGTCAAGGCTGGCGCCGATGCAGAAATACGCAAACCCTTCACGCATATTCAGTTGATGAACACGGTGATTGACATGATGGCATAGCCAAGGCTGGCTCAATTCAATTTGATCTTCATCCTTATAGACGCCAGCAGATGTCCTCGATTATAAGATCATATGGGCATCAGATTATATGATAGCGCGTGGGTCATTTTGCGCGATTCCGATACGCCGCAACAGGTTCGCAAGGATCGGGGTAATCCCGCCATGTTCCACGTCGGCGATTTCCGCTATGATATCGATGGCCGCGCTTTCGATCACTCAACGACAGTTCCAGATATTGTCCAGATGCTCAGCATCGCGGAGGCGCGCAACTTAGGCCTTTCGACCCAGTACATGGCGCCTAAATCCATCCACGTATAAATGCGTTCGGAAGGCGGCCTCACTTAAAATCCCGGCTTCGGTGCTGTATCTGCGCTATCGCATGCCCGGGCACGCGCGGATCGACACGTGAACCGCCATTCCTGAACTCGTCGCCCGGCTGGTGCGGCATTTGAAGTGGCGTGTCACGGTCGCCAACGCTGGCCAGCATAGGCGACAGGTCGACGACCGTCCGAGCAATGAGATGAACGACGTCCCCCTCCTTCTGAATAAAGCCGGTGATCAGGACCAGGCTTGAGCCATAGACGGCGCGCTTGTATTCCAGCCCGACCTTTTCCCAGACCACGATGTTGGCATCGCCGGTCTCATCTTCGATGGTCATGAAGATGACGCCATTGGCCGATCCCGGCCGTTGCCGGACATTGACCATGCCGGCGACCTGGACGTAGCGCTTGTCCTTCGATGTCATCGCCTCCCTGCAGGTGATGATGCTGCGCTCTTTCAGGTCCGACCGCAAAAAGGCGACCGGATGGGCGCCTTTGGTAAAGCCGACCTGGTTGTAGTCCTCGACCACCTCGGCGCCGTCGGTCATCCGTTTGAAATCCATATCCGGCTGATCGATCTCGGACAGGCTGCGACCGGTTTCGTCGAGCAGACTGTCGAACAACGGCAAGGCGTCGTCCCGGAGCGCCCGGATGGCAAACAAAGCCTCGCGCCGCGACACCTTAAAGGCCTGCTCAAACACGTCGGCCCTGGCCAGCTTTCGCAAGGTGGCGACCGGCGTCCTGGCCCGGCGCCAAAGATCAGGGATTGATTTGTAGGCCTGGTCCCCGCGGCGCAGGATCATCTCAGCGATTTCCTCGCTGCGGATGCCTTTGATAAGGCGATAGCCCAGGCGCACCGCGAATCGGCCGGGCCGCTCGGCGGACTCCAGAGTACAGTCCCAACGTGAGTTATTGACGCAGAACCACCTGACCTCGACGCCATGTAGTTTCGCATCACGAATGAGCTGGGCCGGTGCGTAGAAGCCCATGGGCTGGCTATTGAGGATGGCGGCCAGGAAGACATCTGGATGGTGGCACTTCATCCAGGAGGAGGCTTCGGAGATAATGGCAAAGCTGAAGGCATGACTTTCGGGGAAGCCGTAAGAGCCAAAGCCCTCCAGTTGTTTGACCAGGGTGAGCGCAAACTCCTCGGTGTAGCCATTGCCCTTCATGCCATTGATAATGTCCAGCGCCAGCGGCCCTATGCCGCCTGTCTTCTTGAACGTCGCCTGCGCCCGGCGGACAAGATCGGCCTGTCCGGCAGTGAAGCCAGCACAGACAATGACCACCTTCATGGCCTGCTCCTGGAAGAGCGGCACGCCCATTGTTTTGCCTAAGATGGCGGCCAGTTCCGGCGTCGGGAATGTCACCTCCTCCAGGCCTTCGAGGCGGCGTAGGTACGGGTGAACCATGTCGCCCTGGATCGGCCCCGGCCGGACGATCGCCACCTGAATGACCAGGTCGTAGAAGGTGCGTGGTTTGGTGCGCGGCAGCATCGACATCTGAGCCCGGCTTTCGATCTGGAAGGTGCCAATCGTATCGGCTCTGCGGATCATGGCATAGGTTTTCAGATCTTCCGGCGGGATCGAGGCCATATCGATATGGATGCCTTTATGCTCGGCCAGAAGATCGAACGCCCGCTTCATGCAAGACATCATGCCCAGCGCCAGGCAATCGACCTTCATGAACTTGACGGCGTCGATATCGTCCTTGTCCCATTCAATGACCTGGCGGTCCTTCATGCGCGCAGGCTCTATCGGTACGAGTTCGTCGAGCCGATCATGGGTCAGGACAAAGCCACCCGGATGCTGGGAGAGCTGGCGCGGTACATCGAGCAATAGCAGGTGGATCTCAAAGGCGAGACGAAGCCGCCGGTCTTGGGTGTTGAGATTAAGCTCAGCTGCCATCTCTTCGCTGAAGCCGGTCGAATGCCAGTGGCGGATCGATGAGGCGAGCGTCTTGATCGTGTCTTCGGGAAAGCCCAGCACCTTCAGGGTGTCGCGCAGCGCGCCACGTGTGCGGAAGCGCGTGACAACGGCTGTCAGGGCGGCGCGATTGCGGCCGTAGGTCTCAAACACCCACTGCATGACTTCTTCTCTGCGCTGGTGCTCGAAATCAACATCGATGTCGGGCGGCTCCTTGCGCTCTTCCGAGATAAAGCGCTCGAACAGAAGGTCGTTGCGGTCGGGATCAACCGAGGTGATGCCGAGCACATAACAGACGCAGGAATTGGCGGCAGAGCCGCGGCCCTGGCAGAGGATGTCACGAGACCTCGCAAACTGGACGATGGCATTGACGGTCAAAAAGTAAGGCGCGTAATCGAGCCGCCCGATCAGGTCGAGTTCGTGCTTGAGAAGCTTGATGACCTTATCGGGCACGCCGTCCGGATAGCGCCACTTGGCCCCGGCCCAGGCCAGGCGCTTTAACGCTTCGATGGCCGACAGCTTCTGGCTGATCTTCTCTTCCGGATATTGATATTCCAGCTCTGACAGGGAGAACCGGCAGCGCTCGGCGATCTCGACGGTGCGCGCCATGGCCTGGCGGTAGTCGGAAAACAGCCGTCCCATTTCCTCCGGAGACTTCAGGAAGCGGTCGGCATAGAGGTGGCGCAGATCACCCATGGTGTCGATGGTGCAGCGGTTGCGGATGCAGGTCACAACGTCATGCAGCATGGCGCGCTCATGAATATGGTAGAGCACGTCATTGGTGACGACGGTTGGAACCCGGTGCTTGAACGCGAGGTTCGACAGCTCATGCAGGCGCATGTGTTCGTTCTGGCGGTGGCGCAAGGTCAGGGCCATATAGGCACGCTCAGCAAAAACCTGCTTGAACTTGCGCAGACGGACCGCGCACAACTCGTCGGCTTCGTCAGGGATGAAGATAGCGATCAGGCCTTCATGGAAATCCTCGACATCCGACCATTCGAGGTCACAGCCGCCCTTCCCAGCACGGCCCTTGCCCAGAGACAACAGGCGGCAAAGACGGCCATATCCCGCACGGTCGATCGGGTAGATCAGGAGAGACATGCCATCCTTAAGATCAAGACGACAGCCGATGATCAAGCGGACACCTGTCTCTTTTGCCGCAACATGCGCCCTGACGATACCGGCCAGTGTATTGCGATCGGTGATGGCGAGAGCCTCCATGCCCAGGGCCTTGGCTTGCGCGAACAGATCGTCCGGTGCGCTGCAGCCGCGCAGAAAGGAAAAATAGGAAGCGCATTGCAGTTCGACATAATCCGCCATGGTCAGTCGAACTTTCCATGCAGATACCAGTTGAGCGAACCCGTCCCCTCATTTTGGCCGTCACCTGCCCGAAACGCCCAGAAGCGCTCGCCATTATCGACTTCGAGGATAAAGTAGTCGCGTATCTTGCCCTTCTCATTGTCGCTGCACCACCATTCACCGCGCACACGCTCAGGGCCATCGGCACAGAGGACGCTGTAACGTTGACCGCGCCAGGTAAAGGCGCGCGGCGGATGATCGGGCAAGGCGGCCAGAGCCATGATCGGCTCAGGTCGGCGATAGATGCGCTGTGGGCGGCGAAAAGCCGCGTTACGCCTTGAGCCGATCTCCGTCGAGGTGGGCGGCGCACGCTTCACCGCGCGCTCGGGTATATCGGTTGCCACGGATACGGCGCGGTAGAGGCTCTGCCTGCCATAGCGATTGGTGATCGTGTCCCATAGCTCTTCGACATCGGGCCTGGGCGGCGCCGAATAGTGGGCGACGGTCTGTTTGGGCACCAGGGGTTCGACAAAGGCAGCTTTCATGACCATCTTGTCGATGCCCCAGCCGGGATCGACGGTCTCGATCTTGTCGCACAGCAGATGGCTTAAACGCCTGGGATCACGCACCGGCTTGGCCGTCGCCACGAAGATGGTCTCGATGCGGTTATCGACGCGCGTAAAATGCAGATCAAGGCGACGACTGCCAAGGCCCGACGCTTCCAGACGGTCACACATCATATCGGTTAAGCGACGGGTATATTTCTGCAAGGTCTCCGGAGCGCCGATCGGTTCGGCAAAGACCCGCTCGACCGAAATCAGCTCCGGCGATTGCACAGGTTCAATCGGCTCAGCCAGTCGACCAAAGGCCTGGTCGACACGGCGGAACAGCTTGGGCCCAAAGCTCTGGGTCAGCGGGGCTCTCGGCCTGGCAGCCAGTTCCCCAATCGTGTCAAAACCCAGCAGTAACAGATCCGGCATCATCTCAGCCGGTAACCGCAAGGCCGCTATGGGCAGATTGATGAGTGCCTCTGCAGTCTTACCCGGCTCAATGATGCGCATCGATTGCTGCCCGAAACGCGCCAGGGCATGCGCGCCCCCCCAGGTGTCGGCAAGCGCCGCCTGGGCCGTAAACCCAAGCTCAGCCAGCCGTCTGATGATATCAGACAAAAGACCCGCCTCACCGCCATAGAGGTGGGCGGCTCCCTCAATATCCAGAACGAGCCCGTCGGGCGGATCGGCAGCGACGATGGGGGCATAGAGCCGCAAGGCCCAGAGGGCGAGCTTTTCCAGATCAGCAACATCACCATGAGGATCGGCGTCCAGAATAGTCAGATCAGCAAACAGGGATTCTGCCCTGGCGACGGGCATACCGATATGGATGCCAAGGGCCTGAGCCAGATCATCAACGGCCGTTATGACCCGCCGCCTGCCATCCGACCCTTTAAGGACTAATGGGACATCAGCCGGTGGCGCCTTGTCGCCAAGTCCCCTTCGCATCCGATCTGTTGGCCAGGTCGGAAGATAAAGCGATAAAACCCTTGTCATCGCACGCTTCCACTTCAAAATCCGCACATTCGCCGCCTCGGCAGCGCATCAGCTCAATCTGCCACCGGGCGCGTCCCACACCGCGGACGGGTAAAGGTCTTGAATTTAGTTCTGTCACCCGCCAGCGCGTAAAGGCTGCGGTGGGATTGCCAAAGTCCCGCGCATCGACGGGTCTGCGCCATCTTCGCAAGGCCAGACCCATGGTGCCCGACGTCTCTGAGGCCAGTTGCAGACGATGGGATGAGACGCGGTTCAGGTCTGACAGCTCGGCAACAACGGCAGATAGCCCGCCGTGGCGCAGCGCCTCTTCAAAACAGCCAAGGATCGAGGCTTCATCCCGTGCTTCAAAAAAGACGACCTGTTCTTCGCTCAAGCCCGATTGCGCAAGTGCCGGGGCAAACAGATCGGCCTGGCTGTAGCACCACAGGACCTTGCCACCCGTTCGCGCTGCGATACCGGCCGTAAACGAGGCCGCCGCCGCGCCATCTACCGCTCCATGGGCGCCGCCAGCGATCTCGTGAAGGGCGCCAAGGGCCAGCCCGCCTTGAGGCAGGTGACGATCAAGCGCCTCGATACCGAAGGGCAGGACGGTCCGGCTACGGCGAACAACCCCCTCGATCCCTTCGATCTGTTGCCTGAGTTCGGTAAGGACGGCGGCATTGGCGGGTGGCATAACATACACGATCCTTTCTGGAGCGAGGTTAGAGAGGCGTTTGGCCCCGACATAGACATAATGTTCCTTATTTGTTCTTTTTTGAAAAAGGAGTCAACGGGGGTTAATGGCTCGGGTACGCGACGCGAGGTCTGAGTCAGGTCTCTCGCGAATCTTATCGTGGTGGATTCCAGCACCGGAACAATGTCTTAACGGCCAGCATGCGGCCTAAGATGCGGTATGAAAAAAAGTGATTGCGTCCATCCCTTTGTTGGGGACAATCTGAGTTCACCTCCGGGAGGCAGATCGTGTGCAACCTTTATTCGATGACGAGCAATAAGGACGCCATTCGCGAACTGGCTCGCTTCATGAAGGCGACGAGTGCAGTCGATAATCTGCAGGCCATGCCCGCCATCTTCGCCAATGGCTGGGGGCCTGTTGTGCGCAACACATCTGAAGGCCGGGAACTGGCGATGACGAGATGGGGCATGCCATCACCTAAATTTGCGCTCGAAGGCAAGTCTTATGATTCCGGCGTCACCAATGTCCGCAATACCGCTTCGCCGCACTGGCGCCGATATTTGGGGGTGGAAAGCCGCTGCGTCGTGCCCGCGACCTCGTTTTGCGAACCCGACCAAGCATCCGGCTCCAAACAGAATACCTGGTTTGCTCTCGATGAGACCCGCCCTCTCTTCTTCTTTGCTGGTATCTGGACGCCGCAATGGACGTCGGTGCGCAAAATGAAGGACGGCGAGACAACGGACGATCTCTACGCCTTCCTGACAACCGAAGCGAATGCAGAGGTCAAAGCCATCCACCCGAAGGCCATGCCAGTGTTTCTTCGTAACGCTGAAGAAGTCGAGACATGGCTGACGGCACCCACGGAAGAAGCGCTGAAGCTGCAGAGGCCCCTACCGGACGCCGCGCTGAAGATCGTTGCACGTGGTACGAAGCTGGATAGGCCGGGTGATGACAATGGCCAGGCGCCTTCTCCGGCACAGGCAAGCCTCTTTTGAGTAGTGCTACATGTTAAGACGTAGAGATACCTGTCTTGAGGGTCTATTCCGGCAGCGAATAGCTGGTGCTACGGCCACCACCTGCGTCTTTGACGAGGATGCCACGCTCGACAAGGTCAGTAATGTCACGCAGCGCCGTGTCCGGCGAAGACTTCGTCAGGGCCGCCCATTTGGATGTGGTCAGCTTGCCTTCAAATCCGTCAAGCAGGCGATTGATGATCTTGCTTTGGCGTTCGCTCAGCTTTTGTCCGGCAAGCCCCTTCCAGACTCGCGCCTTGCGCAAGGTATCAGCCAGTATGACTTCAGCGCCGATAAAGGCCTGGTCAAGGCAAGCCAAAAACCAGTCTATCCAATCGGTAATGTCAGTGCCACTCTTCTGGGTCGCTTCCAATCGGGCATAGTAGGTTTTGCGTTCCTGACGGATTTGGGCGGACATACTGTAGAAGCGCTGAGGGCTATTTTCCGAACGCGCCAAAGCCATATCGGCGATGGCGCGCGCGATACGGCCATTGCCATCATCAAACGGGTGGATGGTTACGAACCAGAGATGTGCGATGGCGGCTTTCAGCACAGGATCCATTGCCGGGCCATCATTGAACCATGTCAGAAAATCTGACATTTCCCTAGCGACCCGCGAAGCCGCTGGTGCTTCGTAATGGATCCTCTCAGCCCCAAAAGCCCCCGAGATCACCTGCATAGGCCCCGACACCTCAGTGCGCCACGCCCCGACCACGATCCGCGTCATACCGCTATACCCAGTAGGAAACAGGGCGGCGTGCCAGCTAAACAACCGCTCTTCAGTCAATGGCGCGCCATAGTTTTGCGTGGCATCCAACATCATCTCGACGATGCCATCGACATGACGGTCAGCAGGCACAAGGCCCGCTATGTCCATGCCAAGGCGGCGCGCCAGCGATGAGCGCACCTGATCCCGGTCAAGAATATCACCTTCAATTTCGCTGGATTTGAGGACGTCTTCAGTCAGTGTTGCCAGACTGGCCTCGACCTTCAGTTCCAAACCAAGACCATGCATCCGCCCCAAAAGCAGGCCCTGACGATGGCGCACAGCGGCCAGATGGTCGGCAATCGCCTCCATCTTCCATTCAAAATGGGGCCATGTGTCGAGTTCATGAATATATAGAGTCATATTTACCGCTCTTTGTGCGGCGAATATGCGCGCTATTTACGGCACAAACAAGTGCTTTATCCGCAGGAAGTGCGGCGATAAGTGTCGATTTTCTCCGCAAAACATGGATGCCACATCGCAAATCTGCACTACAGGCTTTCATGCAACATCGGGTTCTTCCGTCGCCATCAGAAATTTATGCACAAATTGCCGGGTATTGGTTTTCGACAAACTCCCAGCCTCTCACTGTCCATTATCTTGTGACGACAACAAAGCTATATGCTAGCGGCGGCGGAGAGTTTGGACGGGCCGCGCGGCAAATCTCGATCACCCAAAGCGGAAACGCGGCAGGGAACTCCGTCGCATCGGTGCTGCGTCTCAGCGAAATTGCGCGCGCCGAGTTTTTCAGTCACAATTAACGAGCGTCAGCAATGCGCCGATCTCGAGTCAGGCCGGGCGTATTTGCGAGCGGCTATATCTATCGCTGCGGTGCTTCCTTGGCCAGCACCGCTTCTGCGCGTTCCAGCACCGGATCATGGCCGGTGCGAATTTCGGCCAGGGTGGGGATGACCTCTATATCCGGTTTGACGCCCGCATCTTCTATACGCTGGCCGTCTGGTGTATGAAAATCCGCGACCGCCACCTGAACCTTGCCGCCGTCAGGCAGGCTGAAATATCTCGATTCGAGCATAGACCCATTCGTCGTGCGACCGATCAGGGTGGCGCGGTGGTAATATTTCAGGGCCGCAGCCGTTAATTCCGCTCCGCTATAAGCGCCCGGCCCTATCAGGACGATGACGGGGCCGTGATAACGTCTCGACCAGAAATCCGTACGTTTCACATCCGTGAATTTCCGGCCCTTAAAAAAGCCGACCTCGGTCAAAGCTGGGAGGAAATGGCTAATGAAACGCATGGTCGTCACGACGTCTCCGCCAGTATTATGACGCAGATCGATGATCACGCCGCGGGCATCAGCCTGATTGAGTTCGGCGATGGCTTCGTCGGCGGCTTTGTTGTCGAACGGCGTCAACCCGAAATTATCAAAGCGGACATAGAGCGCACCCGACGGCAAGCGGCGCGCAGCAAAGGGTGGCGTAGCCGCCGCGTTCAAAGGGAGGTCGTATTCGATATGCCTGACAGTTGTCCTGAAGTCGGTACTGCCGGTCTCAACATTCATTTCAGGCCGCCCATTGCGAAAGCTGAAATGGCCGTGATCGGCAATAAAGGGGTAGACGTCCGCCTTGAAATGCGCCTGCGTGACCGTACCCGTGGCACCGGTGAAAGTCGTACTCGAGTACGTGATAACCCAGCCGGGCTCAATTCCGGCGGCATCGGCAGCCGACCCGCGCTTGACATCGCCGACAGTGCAGAACTGCGTTCCCAATCTTCTCAAACAAACGAAATCGAAGCCATAATCGATGACTCCCGACATAACAGGTCCCTTAGCTGGTCCGGTCTTGGGCTTGTCCTGCGCCGCGTCGGCCATGATGGCCGCGACGTGCGACGACGGTAGCATTTGCGCCATCGACATCAGGACCTCAGTATAAAGGAGAGTTCCATTGGCCGCTTTGGCGGCCTTCGCCCGGCCTTCGGCACGCAATCCGGCCCACTTGAGACCGCCGAATTTCGGGTCGAAATAATGATCGCTGATCGCCGTCCAAAAGACGTCATAGGTCTCGAGGTTGCGTTCTCGCTGACTCTGGGCCCAGAAAACCTGGCCCTTGTGTACGAGGTAAACGCCAAAACCCAATAGCAGGGTAAACAACACGATCGTGATCATCAGCAGGATCAACGCTCCGCGCCAGATCAAGCCCCACGTCGTCAACTTTTTCTTCGCCGTGCCCAGCACCGTCAAGATCCGCCCCCCTGCCGCCAGACAAGTGTAGGAGGATTGCCGCAACTTGAAAAGGCTGTAGTGATCCGACCTTTCCCAGTTCAGCGCCCGATTGGCGCTCGTTTAACGCTAAGATAGGACTACATCCTGACTTTCGCGAGACGCAGCACCGACGCGATGGAGTTCCCTGCCGCGTTTCCGCTTTGGGTGATCGAGATTTGCCGCTCGACCCGTCCAAACTCTCCGCCACCGCTAATATGCCGTCAAGATTGTCACAATAGCGTGCGCAAATTACGTAACCGCCTCACCTCTCACCTACGCCATGGAATTGGCGGCGCGGTCACCGCACGTTAAGATCGAGGGATGAGGGATGAGGGACAGCAACACCATCGACTTTGAAACGGGAAAGAGCCTGAATGCTCTCGTCAGGCGCCTTGGGTCCTTGGCGGAATGCCAGCGGCTAGGCTTTGTCTTTGAAGACGAAAAAGGCATCATGTCTCCTTCTGCCGCTGGCGTCGCGTACCTAATCTTCGTCGTTGCCCGCGACATCACCGATCCGGCCGAGGCTTTCGCAAGCGGGTATCAGGCAGCGCTCGAAGAGTAACAACCGTTCTCGCCGGTTCGACACTTCCCGGCCGCCAATTTGATCACCCTTGAAGATATCTACGGGTTCGACATCGTCGACCTTTGCGCGCTGTCGCACGCACCGGTAGCTCGGCCTACTGACCAAACATTATATATAAATTCTAGTCAGTAAGCTGAGCTCTCGAAGTCCAATCAATCCAACCGAGCCAGTGTCGAGGACGGAAACATGTCATATGGAAATACCATTTCCGGGCGCGAGCCTATCCTGCATCTAGACTTTTTGCCTCAAAATACGCCCCCATTCTTCGTCATGACTAAGGCTTTTGTATACGCATTCCAGGGGCCTAAAAAAAGGCAAGAAGCGTGGCCCGTTAGGCCACACCATTCCCGCAGAAAACTACGGTTTCCGGTCTGCGGTCAATCCCTGCTTCTTGGTCAGAACCAAGAAGCACCTTCGGCAAGGGGATGACCGAGTCCGGCAAACCTCCGCAAGAGGCCACCATGCCGTTAAGGCGAAATCCGCCTTAACGGCATGTCTGACTGAAGTACATTTGTGGAGGTGAATAACTGAGCCCCTCCCCGCTTGACAATGCCAGGTATTCTCGATTTTCTTTCAATCATGTTCGAACGCAATAACGCCGTCCAAATTCGTATTTCACTTGATGAGATCACGCCGGAAGTCTGGCGCCGACTTGTCGTTCCCGCGAGTTGGGATTTGCAAAAGCTCCATCTGGCGATCCAGGCGGCCTTTAACTGGTGGGATAGTCACCTGCACGAATTTTTGATCGGCGGCCTGCGTTATGGCGATGCTGAGTTTCTGATGCGCGATACTTTTGAGGACGAGTGCCGCGTCTTCGACTATCACGAGGTTCGGCTCAGTGATTTTGCCCGCCCCGGATCATCCTTTACCTACGTCTATGATTTTGGCGACAATTGGCAGCATACGGTCGTCATCGAAGATTTTCTCACCGTCGATCCACCCCCAAAGAAGGCAACCTGCATATCAGGTGCGCGCGCTCGGCCACCAGAGGATGTTGGTGGTTTTCCCGGCTATGAAAACTTTCTTGAAATCATGGCCGACCCAGATCATGACGAGCACAAGCAGACGAAGCGATGGTGTGGTGGGCACTTCGACCCCGAATGGTTCGACTTAGCGATGGTTGATAAAGATGTGCAAAACGCCACACGCTCCAACGTACGCCGCCGTCTTCACCAACCAAAGCCCAAAGCTAAGTAAGAACTAAAGCGGCTCGGTTGGATCGTTTGCTTCCCCCGCACGCGTGGCACAGGCCTTCAAGACTGAGAAAGCGCGTAAGCAAAACTGCACCACGGTGAAGCGGCCCTAAGCAAGAACTAGGCGTCCTTTGTAGCCTGCACATTTGGCACTTTCGACCTTGGAGCGCTCTTGGCTTTCGACTCTGGCACCCGCTTCTGACCAAGCTTCATTTCCTTGGCCAACGCTGAACGCGACGCAGAATAGGCTGGCGCCACCATCGGATAATTCTTTGGCAAGCGCCACTTTGCTCGATAGTCTTCGGCTGTCATGCCGTATTTGCTGCGCAGATGTCGCTTCAGGGACTTGAACTTTAGGCCGTCTTCCAGACAAATCAAATAATCGGGCGTAACGCTTTTCTTGATGCTGACCGATGGTGCTTTCATTTCGGTTGTCGGATCGTTCACAACGACTGCGCTCTGGGACAAGGACGCATGTACGGTCTTGATGAGAGATGCAAGTTCGCTCGCTGGTAGTGGATTTTTGCTGACATATGCCGCAATAATTTCTGCGGTCCGGCCCATTTGTCTGGCAATGTCTTCCATTTTGTGTCCCTGAGCTGATGTCGATAAGAATTAAGCCACCAAGCTCAATTTTCTCCATTTTTCAAGCAGATTCGACGGCCCCAAAAAGAAGGTGGTATGTCTTTTGCTACAAGGAGAGACGGGTTGCTTCGTTTGACACAAGCGACACCGCGTCTCAGTTAGTAGCAAGTATAGGTAGTTGAATGGCTTTAGATGTTAAAATCCCAAACCCGGTCGATCTGCATGTTGGCGGGCGCGTGCGAATGCGCCGAAAATTCCTGGGCCTCAGCCAAGACGGTTTGGCAAACGCGATCGAGCTGACATTTCAACAAGTGCAAAAGTATGAGCGCGGCTTCAATCGCATCAGTTCTTCTAAGCTCTATGAGATTTCCCAGACTTTGAAGGTTCCAGTTGCTTATTTCTTTGACGGCTACGACGATAACGAATCGGTTGAGGCCTTCAGCGAATCGGAAACCGAGCAGTTTGTACATGGCTTTCTCGTAACGACGGAAGGCATCGAACTCGCCGAAGCCTTTCCACGTATCAAGGCGGCAAAGCTTCGCCGTAAAATATTAGATCTCGTCCGCACCCTGGCTGATGACTAAACGTTTTATTGGCCGTGCCACAGCTAACCGTGCACGCCGCGACGTCCGCTTAAATCTCTGCCTTTTCATCAGCCGCCCGGTCTCCGTCTGACGCCAAAGTCTTAGTCATGACTAAGGAATTGGAAGAGCGCCGATAGGCCTCGCTATGCCCTCACCGTTGGAAGGGATCGAATTCATGGACAATAGCAGATGCGTCGCCGTCGTATTCAACCGTAGGCATGACGCCAAACTGACCGTTCTCAGCTTGGAAGACCACGATCGAAGCCATAAGGGTCAAGGCGAGGTTCCAACCGCGAGCGTAAGCTGATTTGAGGGTTTGCGACATTTTGAAGTTCCTGTTCCGGAGCGGGGACCATCCCCGCGCGACAGGCACCCGAAAGGTTCAGTCAAGGTCCGCTGTCACCGCGAAGCCTGAGGCGAAGCGGCGGCACGCAACGCGTAAGCCGACCCTTCATGGGTTGATGGCTTAGGCCTTCGTCTGAACCAAAGGGTCAGTGCTGATAGCGCGGGGTGGTCTTGGTTCGAGGCTGGGTCTCGTCGTGCAAACCCGGCGGACAGCCCTCCCCCGCCCAGAGTTGTATGTCCCGGTCCGTCCAGAGCAGACTTTCAGCGGTTTCAAGGCTGTGTGGGATTGCCACCTTCGGGGTATCGCACACCGCAAAACATCGTTTGGGTCGAGGCATAGACTTTCCAGTTGTCGGTCGGCACCTTATCTGGGCTTCCCTCTCTATGGCTCGCTCTCGATGTTTTCCCGAGAATAGTCGTGTGCGGTATTGCGCATTATTTGCTCTTTTATGCGGTATTACGCTTTTAAATTGATTATTTCTATAATGTGCGATATTCCGCTCATTAGACAATTCCAAGCGGTATGATGCATGAAAACTGACATCTTCCCCTCTTTGGGCGAGCAAATGCGGCAGGCCCGCAAAGCTCGCAAAATGACGCAGCCTGACCTGGCATTCCGACTGGGACGCGACCGTGCGCGCATTTCAGAGTTGGAACGTGACCTCCTCAATAACCGCCTGGGCAAAGATCGACTGACCCTCCTTGTTGAGGTTTGCGACGTTCTGGACATGGTTCCCGTTTTGGTACCACGCTCTGAGGTCGCCAGATTACAGCGTCTTGAGCCAAACCAACCAGCCATGCGTCTGAACCCGACGGGTAGCGTCTATGATGATGTCTTTGTCGATCTGTCCGACGATGGAGAAAAGTGATGGCCGGTCATGCGGCTATACTCGGAGTTCATCTCCTGGGACCCGCCAATTCGTCTGTGCGCGTCGGCACTTTAAGTCGTGACGCTACAGGCACAACGGCTTTCGTCGTCGATGAAGCCTATTTGCAGGAACCCAACAGGCCGATCATGAGTTTAAGCTGGTTGGCACCGGACAACGACATGCTCACACAGGCGCGCCTTGCCAACCGTGGGGATAAAATCGGGTTGCACGGATATCTCGCACCCTGGTTTTCAGGGTTGCTGCCGGAGGGTGCGCTCAGACAGCTGGTCATGACTGAAATGGGCGCGGGCAATCACGATCAGTTCGACCTGATCGCGCGCCTCGGTGCCGATCTTCCCGGTGCGGTTATGGTGATCCCAGAGACCGAGTTACCGGCTAGCGTCGGGCCGATGCAGTTTGAACGCGTTCACGGCTTTCGGGCACCTAAGCCTGAAGGTGTAGTCAAATTCTCCCTCGCTGGCGTCCAGCTTAAATTCACCGCCAACCCGGACGGTGACCGCCTTACGGTTCCGGGGCGCGATAGTGATAGCCGCTGCATCCTGAAGGTCGCCAGCGATCAGTACCCAGGCCTGCCCGAAGCGGAACACGCCGCCATGCATTTAGCGGGGCTGGCGGGGGTCACCACGGCCCATTGCCGCCTGATTTCAACAAATGACATCCAAGGCGTACCTGCGGAATTTCTACAGCATGGCGAGACCGTCCTCTGTGTGGACCGTTTCGACCGCGGGCCTGACAGCGCGCGCATTCACATCGAAGATATCGGTCAGGTCATCGGGGCTGTTGGCGAGCATAAATATACGATGGCGAACTATGAGAGCATTCTGAACACGATCAAGCGCTTCAGTTCTGACTGGCGGATCGATGTCATGGAAGGCTTTCGCCGGTCCGTCGTCGACGTCCTGATTGGCAATGGCGATAATCACCTCAAGAACTGGTCATTCATCTTCCCCGCGCCTGGCATTATCCGCTTGTCACCCGCTTATGACATTGTGCCAACCGTGCTCTATGTGCCGAATGACCAATTGGCGCTGGAGCTTGCCGGCACGCGGGCATTTGAAAGCGTGACGTTCAAACGTATCTCACGGATCGCTCGGTTCCTTCAGATCGATCCAGACAGGGTTCAGGCTGAAATGAAGGCCCTCGTCCGCAATGCCGTTGCGACATGGCCGGACCAGTTGGTGACGCTGTTGGGTAATGAGAAAGCCGACCGGCTTATTCGGCGCTTCGATACTTTGAGCCTGGTTCAGGAAGCGCTGGCGTAAATTTTCCTGTGCGCTTCGGCGTTGCCGCGCCCATAGCAAACGATTAGACGTCGAGGTCTATAACTCAGCGTCGGTCGACGGCGATGACTGCATGAGACCACTGTTACATCGTTTGGCCTTGACATACGTCTCATGTGAGCCCATTTTTGGTCTCATATGGGAGACAAGATATGGCTCATTCCGCAGTCTTAGATCAAATCAAGCGCGCCTCCGGCGGAGCCGCAGCCACGCCCGATTTTTTGCATTTGGTAAAAATCGGCTTTCCCGTTGAAACATTGGACTCGGTCGCCGTTGAAATAGCGCCCGCACAATCTCAATTCCTGGACAAGATCGTTCCGCGCGCGTCTCTGGCTCGTTATAAATCCAGAGCGACAAATGACGGCGTTCGCCGCCTATCGCAGCAGACCAGCGAGCGACTTTTTCGTGTTTGCAGCCTTTGGTTCATGGCAAATGATGTCTTTCACAATAAAGACAAGGCGTGGCGCTTCTTAACGACGCCGAACCTGATGCTCGCAGAAAGAAAACCGTGGGACGTCGCGCTTGATAGCGAGGCCGGCGGCCGACGCGTCGAAAATATTCTTGGTCGAATTCAATATGGCGCTGCCGCTTGACAGCGCAAATTCTCGACCGCCAACTGATCTCATATCGCGTGGGCGATGCGAACGGCAAATTTCCGATTTATGATGCCACCGGCGCCCGGCTCTATCCTGGCCGTTGGAATACACCCTCATCGCCCATTATCTACTCCGCGGCGAATTACGCGACGACGCTCCTCGAAAAGCTCGTCCATGGCGGCGGTATATTACCCGATGACCAGCACTACATCGAAATAACTATCCCGCCAGGGGTCAGCTACGAGCGCTTCGATACCAAGAAATATCCTGGCTGGGATGGTTATGACGAAACCATCTGCAAGACATATGGCGCGGCCTGGTATATCCAAAAGCGATCTGTCATCCTGCTCGTCAAGAGCGCGGTGACCAAAATCGACGACAACATCCTCATCAATCCGGACCATCCAGAGTTCAAAATGCTGACGCCTTCTTTGCACGAGCCGGTCTATTGGGATGGTCGCCTATTCGCTCCGTCGGCTGCTTCTCCGAAAGCCCGCGTGTTAAAGCCCAAAGCAAAACCATGAGAAAAGGGGCGCTTACGCGCCGCCTATGCCGAATTTCCAAACTGGTATACCCTTCTGCTTCGCCTTATCGGCCAGATTGTCCTGAATGCCCGAACCCGGCGCCACCAGAACTCCGATCGGCAGTACATCCAGCATTGCGTCGTTGCGTTTGAAGGGAGCCGCCTTAGCGTGACGCGTCCAGTCCGGCTTGAAAGCGATCTGCGCAACCTTTCTCGCATCGGCCCATTTGGCTGCAATAAGCTCGGCACCTTTTGGCGATCCACCATGCATCAACACCATGTCGGGATGCTTGGCATGAACCGCGTCGAGCTTGGCCCAGATCAAATTATAGTTCTCAAAGTCAGCCCCGCCGCTGAAGACCACCTTTGGGCCGGGGGGAATGAGCAGCTCATTTGACGCGCGCCGCTTGGCGCTGAGAAAGTCCCGGCTGTCGATCATGGCCGACGTTACCTTACGGTGATTGACCATCGAGCCCGCGCGTGGACGCCAGGGTGCGCGCGTATGTCGCTCATAATGCTCCGCGGCGAGGTCCCGCATGTGTTCGAACACGTCCCGGCGTTCAATCAGCGACTGGCCTTCTGCCAGCAGACGTTCTAGTTCCACCGAGCGGATCTCCGAGCCATCCTGCTCGTCCTGACTACGGCGCTGGGCCTGCTCATTGTCGTCAAGCTCACGGGCGACCCGATCGACAGCGCGATGAAACAAGTTCACACCTGACCACAGCAGATCATTAAGGTCGGGCTCCAGCCGAGTATCGTCCAGGGTCGAGATCAGCGCATCAAAGATATCACCGACAGCGCCTTGCACCTGGTGGGCTTCGGGCATAGGTCTCGGATCGGGTTCGTCCTGGAAAGGACGGTAGCCGTGCAATTGCAGCTCATTGAAGACGTAGTCCGTAGCGGATCCTTCGTGATGGGGCTCAAATTCGGTATTGGCGTTGTCGGTTGGCATCTTGTCTCTCCATCGGATTAGCCGCGCCTGTCGCGGCCTTCATGGCGACGAAAGACATCAGGCGAACCCGACCAGAACCGGGCCCTTGCCCGGCCGCAGCGATAGCGGAGGATGGCGAAGCCGGTTATTTTGCTTCGCGATGCAAAGGCGGGTCTTACCGCCGGCGGAAAATAGCCGAGGTGATGCCATTGTCGGTTGGGATGCCCTGAGGTCTCGATCGCCCTCTCAAGAAGGCCGTGAGCGCGGCGACCCTTCCGTCAGGAGATACCTGCCGCCCATAACCCGTGACGAGAGCCCCCCGCACACGGCACGCCTAATCCGGTGCCAGAAAGCGCTCAACGTCCTGCGGCGCCAACTGAAGACGCAACCGTTCCCGCAAGGCGCCCGATCCCAGTTGCCGCAGATCGTCGTTGAAGTCGTTGAGCTGAGGCCACAGGACAATCGGCTCGATACCGGCAGCCTGACAACGGAACACCAGTGTGTCACAGGCTTCGTCGCCCGCTGCATCATTGTCCCTGACGATATAGAGCCGCTTAAGCTCTGGCGGGAAAGCGATCGCGGCCAGATGGCTCGACGATGTGGCAGCCGCCAGCGGAAGGTCGGGGGCCACGCTCGACAGTGAGCGAACCGTCTCGATCCCCTCCCCGGCTGCCAGCACGTCACGCGCCTGCCCAAACCGAATGGCGTGGCCGAGAATTTCACCCATGGCTTTGCGCGGTGTGTCGAGGGGCGCCTTGTCCAGCCCGTCACGCCGAAGCCAGGTCCGATGCGCCCCTGTCACATGGCCGTCGAGGTCGGTGACCGCGGCGATCATGGCCGGCCAGACCTGCGCCTTCTGGTCATCATGGGTCTTATGATAGCAGCGAGGATGGAACCGCAGCGGCCCGGTCGCATCGGGCACTATGAGCGCGCGGCCACGCAGGTAGGTATCCGCGAGTGAACACGCCAATGGCAGAGCCATGGCATAGAGCCGTTGCGCCGCTTCTCGGTTTTCCAAGTGCGTCCGGCCAGGTTTGGGTTTCGCGTCGCGCACTGGCTCGGGATCTGGCAGGCTCAGAAACCTGCGGGCTTCGGCCAGGACCGCCTTGAAGTCGGCAAGGCCACATACTTCGCGGATCGCGTCGAGGAGATTGCCATGTTCGCCCGTGGCCGCATCGGTCCATTTGCCGGCAGCGCCCTTTCCAGATAGCGGTCCTTGCAGACGCACATAAGTGGACGTCCCCGGTGTGTTACGAATATCGCCCACGCGCCAGTAGCGACCCTCCTTGTGGCCGGCCGTCAGGTATATACGGCAGAATGCCTCGGCCCTTTCGGCGAGACGCTCCGCAATGTCATTGGCGCCAAGATGAGCCATTATGCGCCGTCCCGCTCGGAAATGCTATGAATCGGATACCGATGCACAAGACGGTCCAGCACTGCAATCCCGTTGGCGTCGACCGGGACAAACATCCGCAATTTCCACGAGATGATCTCGTGGAACAGGCCAAACGCCTTCAGTCTGTCGCGCATGGCATCGGTAAAACCTGTCAGCTCGATACGGTGGGCGCCCATAGCCCGAACCCGCCGCAACTGCATGCCCTCGGCAAGGTCGATCAGGGCCTTGCCCTCCAGCAAAGCGGCAAACGCATCAGCAGGCGAAAGGTCGGTCCCACCATTAACCAAGGCGATCGCCACCCAAGCCGCCGGTACCATCCGTCCCACGATCCGCTCGCCTGCGTCAGTCTGAAGGCGGTAGACACGCGTCGAGTCGGTCGGCAGCCGTTTCCAGATCGGCAGCAACAGGCCTGTAACAACATGAATGGTGCTCTCAGTGAAAACCGGCACTTCGGCCACTTCCTTCGCCCAGGCCCGCGCAAATGTCTCGTGATCGGCTTCGATCCAATGGGTATCTTCCATCAACGCCAAGGCAGCATGGTGCCGGTCCATCGGGCGTGTAAGGGTAATCCGACGCTCGATATCACCGTTGTCGAGCATAAGGCTGGGTGCGGCTACCTGTACGGCGGCGCGCCCCGACTTCTCATTGACCAATAGCTTACCGCCATAGTCCTGATAAAGCGTCATGGCCTCATCGACCGTAACCGGCTGATTGCGTTCCCGGCGGGTAATGCTCAGGAGCTGTGTCTGTGCACCGGTCATGACGTGAGTATGGATGACACGACGGTCCGTGACGATCAGGCTCTCAGCCGCCAGGGTTTCGAGCCCCTGATCGTAATAGCCGCCAGCAATCGCGCCCTCAATGCGGGCATTGAGCAATTGCTCGAAAGCTGTGAACAAAATGCCTTGAAGTTCGATTGTCAGCGCCAGCAAGCGATTGAGGAAAGTCGTAATGGGCGGGAGATCATCCCTGATGCCACTGTCGTCAGTAAGGCTAAGGCCCGTCGCTTCTTGAAACCGGGTCAAAGAACATCCCTCGATCTTGCCTCCAACCAGCAGGAGGTAGAGCTGACGAAGGGCGGCCCGAGCATAGTCGCTCTCCAGATTGTCTTCCGGTCTGAACATCCCTTGCCCACCCGTCTGACGTTGACCTCGCGTGATCGCACCAAGTGTATCCAGCCGCCTGGCGATGGTCGACAGGAAGCGTTTTTCAGCCTTCACATTTGTGGCGATGGGACGAAACAGGGGTGGCTGCGCCTGATTGGTACGGTTGGTGCGTCCCAGACCCTGGATGGCGGCGTCGGCTTTCCAACCGGGCTCCAGCAGGTAGTGGACGCGCAAACGGCGATTCCTGGCCGACAGTTCCGCGTGATAGCTTCGTCCGGTACCGCCTGCATCCGAAAAGATGAGAATGCGTTTGACATCGTCCATGAAGGCTTGCGTCTCGCCGAGGTTGGCGGATCCGGCTCTGTTTTCGACCACCAGGCGCTCGCCTTTGCGAACGATCCGGCGCGATCGGCCTGTAACCTCGGCCACCATATCGGTGCCGAAGCGCTGCACAACCTGGTCAAGTGCACCTGGAACAGCGGGTAGTGACGCCAAACGCTCAATCAGGCCGTCGCGGCGGGCGATGGCATCACGGCTTTCAATGGGCTGGCCATCCCTGTAGACTGGCCGGGAATAGACCTTGCCATCCGCATCCGAGTAAGGCTCGTAGAGCTGGACAGGGAAAGAACGGGCGAGATAATCCAGGACGTACTCGCGAGGAGTAATATCGACGCGTACATCGTTCCATTCTTCACTCGGCAATTCCGCCAGACGCCGCTCCATCAGAGCCTCGCCTGTCGACACGATCTGGATGACGACAGCATGTCCGAGTTCAAGGTCCTGGTCGATCGACCGGATCAGCGTCGGCGTCTTCATGCTGGTCAACAGATGTCCGAAGAAGCGCTGCTTGGCACTCTCGAACGCGCTTCTCGCAGCCGACTTTGCCTGCCGATTGAGCGTTCCGGATTCAGCGCCTGTGATGTTGGCGGCCTCCATCGCCTTATCGAGATTATTGTGAATGATGGCAAAAGCGCTGGCATAGGCATCATAGATGGCCGTCTGCTCTGGTGTCAGTTCGTGTTCGACCAGTTGATACTCCACCCCATCATAGGACAAGGAACGCGCCGCATAGAGACCCAGGGCACGCATATCGCGCGCTAACACTTCCATGGCGGCAACGCCGCCTGCCTCAATGGCCTCGACGAATTCTGATCGGGTGGCGAATGGAAAATCTTCACCGCCCCACAGGCCCAAACGTTGCGCATAGGCCAGATTGTGCACATTGGTCGCGCCCGTCGCAGAAACATACACGACACGCGCATTGGGCAAGGCGTGCTGTAGGCGTAAGCCTGCTCTTCCTTGCTGCGACGCCTCCTGGTCACCGCGTTCACCGTTGCCGCCGACTGCGTTCTGCATGGCGTGGCTTTCATCGAAGATGATCACACCGTCAAAGTCATCACCCAGCCAGTCGAGAATCTGGCGGACCCGTGAGGGCTTCTCACCGCGTTCTTCTGATCGAAGCGTGGCGTAGGTGGTAAATAGGATACCTTCAGTCAGCCGGATATCAGCACCCTGGCGGAACCGCGACAGTGGCGTCACCAGCAAGCGCTCCATGCCGAGCGCACCCCAGTCGCGCTGGGCGTCCTCCAGCAACTTGTCGGATTTAGACACCCAGACCGCTTTGCGCCGACCTTTAAGCCAATTGTCCAGGATGATGGCGGCACTTTGCCGTCCCTTGCCAGCACCCGTTCCGTCGCCTAAGAACCAGCCGCGTCGAAAGCGCACCGAGCCTGCGGCATCATTCGCCGCCGCAGCCACCATATCGAAGGTCTCGTCGACGGTCCAACTGCCGGCGAGAAAGGCGCTGTGCGCCTCCCCGGCATAGATGACCGATTCCAGTTGCGCGTCTGAAAGTCGGCCCAACGTGACAATTTCCGTCGTCAGATGTGGGCGATAGGTCGGCTGCGGTGGAGCAACTGACGCCATAGCGGCGGACTGAACCAGTTTGGTCGGATGCGGCCGGGCCTCGGGGATGATAATCGACTGGAGGCGGTATTCCTCGTAGATGGCGTCACTCATGGCCGCCCCGTCGACAGCCTGCCATTCGATCGTCTCGTAGGCCAGCTCCATAGCCACAGGATCCCTTGAGGCGGCTGCGGTAGGCGCTGAGTTACCTTTGGGTCTATAGGCCGCACGCTCAGGCGCTGGAGAGGCCTTGGAGGACAGAGAAGCCGGAATGCCAACGATGGCTTTGCGAGGTGGTACGTGCCGATCTACGAGGGCAATAAGCTCGGCGACATTGCCCACCATTCCAAACAATCCGTCAAATTGTTCGGGGTTCTCCGCTGGCACCTTGTCAATTACCGTCAGGCGTGTCTCGACGTTTGTCCCATGTTTCACATAGACAGACCCGCCAATCGACGCTGAAAACTGGATGCGGCCCTGGGCTTGCAGCTTAATGAAAGCGTTCCGCCAGCCAGGCGTCTCCGGCGAGAAATTGGCACCAGTGATAGTCACCAGCCGCCCACCATCGGCAAGTCGTGAGAGAGCTGAGGCGACATGGCGATAGGCGGCATCGATCATGGTGCCCGAGACATGAGCCATGACCGAGAAGGGCGGATTCATCAGAACGACGCTCGGCACAAGCGACGGATGGAGATAGTCATGGATTTGCGCCGCGTCGAAGCGCGTCACATCGCGACACAGAAACAGTTGATCGAGGATATCGGCGCGCCCATCGGCCAGTTCGTTGAGGATCAAGCTCGCGCCACCAATCTCGGCAAGGATGGCCAACAGGCCCGTACCTGCCGATGGTTCAAGCACAACATCGTTAGCGGTCACTCCTGCAGCGCGTAGGGCAGCCAGACCCAGAGTGATCGGTGTTGAGAATTGTTGAAAATTGACACCATCCTCCGAGCGGCGGGTATGGGTCGGCAGCAAGCCCGACACTCTTGACAGCATAGCCAGCAACTTGAGCGGTTCTGGCATCAGATCGCGCAAGGCCCGCGCATCTTTGCGCAGGAACAAGACGGTGGCGATTTCGCAGGCGTCGTAGGCCTTCTTCCAATCCCAGGTGCCGGACGAATCCGACGCACCAAAGGCGGTTTCCATGGCAGACCGAAGCAGCCTGGCATCGATCTGCGAGCCGCCTTCCAAGAGAGGGAGCAAAATTGCTGCGGCGCTATAGATGTGCGCGGCCTTAGGGGATAGATCGGAGGCTATCGGGCGGCAACGCGCCACTGAGGCGGAGGATGGGTTGATCATGGGAGCGCCTTTGATAAGGGGGGAACGAAAAAAAACCGGCGAAACTGATCTCTCTCAATCCCTGCGGTTCATCCCTTCCACGCCGCCCTCTCACTCTGGGAGTCCCTTGCCTTAGACGGTCCGCAGAAGGACTTTCCATCCCTTTTCGCCAAAGCAGCGAGCAAGACTCCCAATCACCTGGTCTTAAACTTCCAATTGCCTAGCTATTGACTTCCAATTGTCATGGCGCATAGTGCCAATAAAATAAAGAGACGACATGTATCAGAGACTGGTTGAGCAGCGGACGAAGGAGGCCCTCACCGACACACCGGCTGTGCTGGTCGTAGGGCCACGCCGCGCCGGTAAGACGACGCTGGTACGGAAGATGGGAGAAAGCGGCCGCACCTATCTCACGCTTGACGATCAGACCACGCTTGAAGCGGCTAGGAGTGATCCCGTCGGATTTATTCGCGGCCTGGACCATGTGATCATCGATGAAATCCAGCGGGCACCGGATCTTCTGCTGGCGATCAAGAAATCGATTGATGACGACTACCGTCCTGGCCGCTTCCTGCTTACCGGCTCGGCGAACATTCTCACCCTTGCGCGTGTCGCCGACAGTCTGGCGGGTCGCATAGAAACCATCGAGATGCTGCCACTGGCGCGAGTCGAAATCACCGGCGTCGCACCGACGTTTTTGGAGCGTGCCTTTGCCGGCGCCTTGCAAGCCAGCGGTGAACAGATCATTGGGGATGATCTAATGCGGCTGGTTCTGCTGGGTGGCTTTCCCGAGGCTATGGCGCGCGACTCAGAACGTCGACGGCAGGATTGGGCAAGAGCCTATTTGACTTCGGTTCTAACGCGAGATTTGCGCGACATTGCCGCCATTGAGAAGCTCACCGAGTTGCCAAAATTCGTCCGCCTCCTGGCGGAGCATTCTGGACAATTGGTCAACTATTCGGAATTTGGTAGCGGCATAAACGTCAGCCACAAGACCAGCCAGCGCTATATTTCGCTTCTGGAACAGGTGTTCTTGGTGTCAACCTTGCAGCCCTGGTACACGAATGCCATAAAGCGCATCATCAAGACGCCCAAGCTGCATTTCCTAGATTCAGGGCTGCTGGCGACGGCCCGCGGCCTGACTTTCGACAGGGTAAAAGCCAATCGCGTTGCATTCGGCGCGTTATTGGAAACATTCGTGTTCGCTGAAGTTTTGAAACTTCGCACGGGTTCTGACATGCGCCTGACCCCTTACCACTTCCGGGACCAGCAACTGCACGAAGTCGATATCGTGTTGGAACGCGATGACGGCATGATCGTAGGAATCGAAATCAAGGCCAATGCAGCCGTCAAATCAGACGATTTTGCAGGCCTGCGGACACTTGCCGAGGCTTGCAAGGACAAGTTTGCCTATGGCATTGTGCTGTACGATGGCACAGACCTGGTCCCGTTCGGTGATAGACTGGCAGCAGCCCCCTTATCCTGTCTATGGAATTGAGGCTGGATAGGTCAGGCGCAACGGGTCGCTATGCTTCTGGCCCCGCATTGCCGGTCAAACGTTGGGAGGGATATAGGCGGTATAGGGGTCCTGGTCGGAAACCATGTGGCCAAAAGGCGTCATGACATAGGCATCGCCATCCTTTGCCACTGCACACAGCACATAGCGAGGGACCCCGGTTTCGGCGTCAGTACATTCCATTAACGCGAGGTCACAATTTTCGGCAGCCCGTAACAGGACATCGAAATTGGCGCGGACGGGATCGGGAATGCTCACGATACACCTGCCGGAATTTCGCCGTTCGCTTCCGCCTCGTCGAGCATGTCCGCCAGCACGTCGTCCAGGTTCTTGCCACGAACCTCATTCGCCGTGATCAGAACGGCCACGCCGCCGAACCCGTCGGTGCGCATTTTTGAGCAGGTGTACGCCGAGATCGCCGTGACATAGGTGAGTGTGCTCGAACGTCTGACGATATCCTGGAACAGATATTCCCAGGAGATGATGCTCATATCGAGCGTGATGGAGATATCCTCTGGCGCCGCTTTCGCAAGCTGTTCTCGCACAAACTCGGCAGCTTGGCTTTCATGCCCTTCCGATGCCTGCAGCGCTGCCCGCAGATCCGAACTATCGAATTCCGGCATGTCGTTGGTCGATTGCTCGGCGAAGAAGTAGAGGCCGTCGCCTTCTGGCTCGCCAGTGAATATCTCTGTAAGGAGAAGACGTTCCAACGGCGTCATATCGGCATTGGGAATGATCGGCTGGATTATGGTGGGGGATTCGTAGTCTGCCATTTTGGCGCTCCTGACAATGAAGGGAGCCCGGTCATTGCCGGGCTCCCCTCCGGTGACGACTATTCAGCTGCGGCTAATTGCTCAGGCGCTGTCGCGTGGCTGAGAGCACCATCCTCACCGTTCGTGAGGAATTCCGGCAGGGCCCTGGCTTCCGGCTCAAGCGCTTCTGCTTCAGCTCGTCCTGCCTCAAGACGCAGGGGTTCCGGCAACCAACCAGTATTTGCCAACAGGCGTTCAGCTTCCTTCGCCATGTCACCCTTCTTCAGGTGCTCAATGAGTTGTGCCGCACGATCGCCAGCGCCCTCTCTGACCGCTTCAAGAATTCGCGGTTTAGTCACACGACCCAGGTAGTTATCTGCTGTGGGGCGCCACCCGGCTTCCACCAGATCAAGGCTGACGGCCGTCGCCAGCCTGTCCGCCTGGGCGATCCGCTGGTCGAGGCCATGTTGCGACAAGCCGCCACCGTAGCGGTCGATTTTCTCCACCAGGGCGTTGACACCGAAGCTGACACAGTAGGCCAAAAGCATCGCTCGGCTGTCGTCGGATTCGCCTTCAAGCCAGTCCCAAAGTTCCTGGTCACCCTGAGGAATCGCCGCCTTCCACGCCTCACTGCGCTCGGTGATTGCCAAAGCCGCGGGGCAGATTTTCAGATCCGCTCCCTGTTCCGGGAAATGGATGCGGCGCACGGAAGCCTCAAGGCAGGACACGGTCGACAACGCACGAAAGGCGTCCGTCACCAGCTTATGAAGCAGCATTGTCATAGCGACGCGCGGACTGCATGCGATAGCATCCTGAAGGGCGAGCGTGCGATATGCAGTGAGTTCTGAGACGAGCCGGTCTGGCAGTGGTCGGATAGTCTCTTCGTCCTCATCCGCCGCCGCTGGCGAAGGATGACCGAAAACCGTAATGACTGTTCCCGTTGCCTCGGTGGAAGCCAGAGTTGCCCCTTCCCCCTCACTATCAACTACAGTGGTGTCGAGGTCGACATCTGCTGGCAGTTCGTCCTCCGGACGTACCCATCCACGTTCGATCGCAAGCGTGCCGTCTCGTGCCAGGCTGAGGAAGACGCCAGAGATGGCCCTTTCCGCAGGGGTAAAGGTTGCGGGCCGTTCATCAAATTCTTCCAAAGCGGTTTCAATCTGGCCAAGGCGCTGGTCGACTTCGTCGGGATATTCGTCGTCCTCGGCATATTTAGCCTCAATGGCGGCCTGTTCAGCTACCAAAGCATCGATCGTCGCCTGCTCGTCCTCAGTCAATGGAGCCTCAGCACCTGTGATCTCACGCATACCCGCCGTGTTGCCATAGGGCAGGTCGACGGCCACTTCGACCCATTTCCAGCCGTCGACGGCAATCGCTTCGGCCGCCAAGGCCAGTTTCTCATTCACAAGGCGATTAAGAAGGCCAATATCTTGCAGCCAGCCGCCATTGTCACCGCTGAAGAGATCGCGAAAAACGGCACCGCCAGCATCCTCATATGCATCGACGCCAACGAATAAGGCCCTTCTGTCCGATGCTTCAATCGTGTGCTCCGTGAGCAGGCGTTTGATGTGATAAGGCTCTTTTGAATAGCCGTCCTTAATATTGGCCCAGACCTGTTCTTGGCGTACTTGGTCAGTTGAGACCGAGAACGCCATCAGCTGGTTGAGGGTCATGCCGTCCTCCGCATAGACTTCAAGCAAGGCTGGCGAGACCGAGGCCAGACGCAAACGCTGCTGGACGACATTGAGGTTGACGAAGAACCGGGCCGCGATTTCCTCTTCACTGGCACCCTGTCCGCGTAGAGCTTGAAAGGCGCGAAACTGGTCGAGCGGATGCAAGGCAACGCGTTGAACATTCTCTGCGAGCGAATCTTCCTCTGCAGTCGTGTCACTGCCAGCCGCGCGCACAACGCAGTTGATAGGGGCATCCTTGGCCAGACGTTTCTGTTTGACCAACAATTGCAGGGCGCGGTAGCGCCGACCGCCGGCGGGCACCTCGAACATTCCGGTCTCGATCCCGTCGCCGCTTAAGACCGGGCGGACATTGAGGCTTTGAAGGAGGGTTCGGCGCGCGATATCTTCGGCCAATTCCTCAATAGAGATGCCGGATTTGACAATCCGAACATTGGACTGGGACAAGACCAGCTTGTTGAGGGGGATGTCCCGCGATGTGCTAAGGACGATCTTCTGGGTCGCTTGGGTCATTTGAGAACTCCGCAGCGAGCGGCCGAGAGCCTCTCTCTCGACCTTCAACCCGCCACGAAACCATGCGAAGCCCTCGACCTCTCTCCTCGGCACGTTCAGGCTGCCGCCAGATCGTCCCTTGCTGCTGCGGCGGCCGCTGCTGCTGCTGCCTCGCTTTCATCCTCAGCTTTTAAAAAACCCAGAAGGTAGTCAGCGGATTTGCTGGCCTGAGAGGCGGCACGGAAGATTGCCTTGTCGTCTTCGCGAAGGACTTCCAACCAGTTGGCGATGTAATCGGAATGGCGTACCGTCGGCATAATGCCGAGCGAAGCGCAGCAAAAGGCCGAGGTCATCTCGGCCACTAATTCTTCGGCGGCATATTTACGGCTGCCAAACGGTCCCGTCAGATCGCGATTTAGGCGCGATGGGTGACCACTTGCGTGCCCAAGTTCATGAAGCGCGGTACGGTGCCAATTGATGGGCTCAAAATATGCCTCAGGCGGCGGGATCTGGACGTAATCGTGGGACGGAACGTAATAGGCCCTGTCGCCACCAACGCGGAAATCTATGCCACTTTTTGCGATCAGATTGCGGACGCTGGGGTCGATCTGCGGCGTATCCGGCACCGTCTCCAGTCCTGTCCCGTCATCAGGCAGACCGTCGCACTGAGCAATGTTGAAAACCGTAAAACGCTTCAGGAATGGGATAGCACGAATATCATCGCCACCCGCATCGAGACGTTGACGCTCAGTTCGAGGGACAAAGCGGTCTGCATAAACGACCGTGGTGCCGTGTTCCCCCTTCCTGACGCAGCCGCCAAGGCTCAGCGCCTGCCGGAACGTCAGCCAACCTTGGTGGGCGAAGCCTCGCTTGATCACTGCATTCCACAGAATCAGGATGTTGATCCCGGAATAGCGCCTGTGGGTGGAGGCATTAGCAGGCATACCGACGGCGGCGCCCCCTCTCCCCGACCCAGCCCATGGCTGGACCCAGGGGACATTGCCAGCCTCAAGCTCCGCGATGATTTTTCGAGTAATATCACTGTAAAGACTGGCCGGCCCTTCGCCGCCGGTCGAATGTTTCTGATAGCCGCTCATGATCGATCTCCGAGACGAGCGCCGGAGGCCTTTCCTCTGGTCTTCCACCCGTCACGGCACCCGAACGCAGACTCTCACTCTTGCCATATTGCGTCCCACCGCCTGGAGTCGCGCGACCGTCGCGGCTAGTGAGCTAAGTGTCCGCTGTTCCTTTATATGAAAAGAACCAAACGGCCCGCATTCGCGCACATTCGTACTGACAGCGATCTGCCAGAAGTTATGGCGATGTTACAGGTATCCCACCGGAATTGCCCAAACCGCCTTTGACAGGGGGATATCAATTTCCTTTAGGCAGATAACGCATCCATCACCGATCGGCTGTTTCAGGGCTTCCAAGGCCGCGAAATTCTTTGTGGCACCCAGACTGGGCGTCATCGTCTTCTTGAATTCGATGGGGTAAAGCTTCCCATCCTGACTGATCAGCAGATCAACCTCCCTCTGATCACGGTCACGATAAAAATAGAAATTGCCGACCTTCCCTCGGTTCCAATAGGATTTGAGAATCTCGGCCAGCATATAGGTTTCAAGGATGGCACCCGACATCGCACCAGCTTCGAGAGCTTCCGGCGTCGACCACTGAGTTAGATAGGCGCACAGTCCGGTATCCAGGAAATAGAGCTTCGGCGTCTTGACCAGGCGATTGGTGATATTGTTGTGGTAAGGCTGAAGCATAAAGACAAGCCCCGACGTCTCGAGGATCGAAAGCCAGGCCTTGATCGTTTTCTGGTCGACATCGACATCGCGTGCCATGTCGGCGTAGTTGATGAGTTGGCCGGTGCGGGCTGCCGCGGCGCGGAGGAAGCGTGCGAAGGCGACTTCGTCCCCCACGCGCGTCAGATCTCTGACATCCCGCTGGATATAGGTTTGGATGTAGGAACTATAGAAAATATCTCGCGGCATATCCGGGTTAAGCGCGATAGCCGGGAAGCTTCCTGTCCAGATCGTGTGATAGACATCGAGGACCGCCGAGCTTGACGGCTGTGGTCGGGCTTTTTCAATCCAATCCAGCGTCGGGAGGAAAGGGCTTTGCGCGACGGCGCGATCATCGCGTTCGGTCTGGGACAGGCCGATCAGATCGAGAATGGCAATCCGACCGGCAAGAGTTTCGGAAATGCCGTGCATCAGATGGAATTTTTGCGAGCCCGTGAGCCAGTACTGGCCGCTGGTTTGATCCTTGTCGACAAGGCCTTTGATGACGCTGAACAACTGCGGTGCATATTGCACCTCGTCTATAATCAGAGGTGCCTTATGTAATTGCAGGAACAAGGCCGGATCGGTTTGTGCTAAGGCGCGTTGATCGAGGTCATCCAGGCTGACGTAACCACGGGTCGCTTCGGCACAGTCCTGAAGCAAAGTCGTCTTACCAACCTGCCGGGGCCCAGTGATGAGGACGACGGGGAAGACAGTGGAGACGGTCTCCAGGGTTTTGCTGAGCGTGCGGTGTCTGTGGCGCATAAATCTCGTCCAATATGGAATTAGATTCCACATTAGCCGAAAACCTGCCTCTTGGCGACAGTCGTCGCTATAAAATTGAGCTACGGCACTAAGGACGTCGGACGGCGCCTTAGTCGGTTTTGCAAAGAGCCTTCTATCTCGGCTGGACTCCCAAATTTAAGCCTCTCCAGATGACGGGCCCTGCAAAATCCCCGCTCATTCGAGCGGGGATGGGCCGAGATACCTACTCGCCGGGGCGGCGCGACCAGATCAGGTTGTAGGTTTCGGAGTCTTCCGCCTGAACGAGGCTGCCGAAGATCGGGGCTGGCAGGGAGGGATCATCGAGCTTCAGTGACACATAGTCGCGGTTGCTTTCGCGTGCGGTCTTGGTCCACCCAGCACCGATCTCGATAGTTCCTGAGTAGACGCGGTAGTCGGGGCTGCGCTCATTGTCCTTCTCGACTGCGACGATTTGCGCCTTGGCGTTAAGGTTGAGGGTTTTGACCGAACCGGTGTAGCCGTTTTCCGTCTTGGTGAAAGTACCGATGGTTGCCATTGTCGTTTGCCTTCTTGCTATCTGGCCGCGCCAATCGCGGCCTCGATGGAGGTCAAGAGGACGAACACGATCCGGCCGCACCCGCAGGGTCGTAACGAAGTGAAGAAGATGCCGCTCCGGCTAATTTGTCTGGCGATGCAAAGCGCTTGCGCGGCGGAAATTAACCGGTGGGGAATATTGCGGTAAAAGGATCGAAGCGAAGCTGGTTTTTGTCCAGACCTAATCCATTCGAGGCCGCGATTGGCACTGACCGATAGCCCTTGGCAATAAACAGATTTGGCAACAATCCTCTGATCCCCAAAAGGGAAATTTTGGAATTGTTCGGCTGATGTCCTCACCTGAAGCGGCGGCGCATTTCTGTGTGTTCGATGAAAAAGAGCTAAGCCTCGATCAAGCCCACATGCTCTATCTGTCTGAGATCATGAGCTGATGAGCCGACATCAAATGAACCTCCCGGTACGAAGCCTGAAGCGACCCTTCAGCTATTGCCTGTCTCGTCTTCAATGATCTGGCTAAGGGTGACCGTATCAGCCTCCACCTGCACGTCCTTGCTGTCCGGATCCGTGTCATAGCGGATATAAACCATGCCGGGGAGCGGCGGTCGCCGATCAAGTATGAGCGTCGCGGGGCGACTCTTGTGTTCGACAAGGATCTTGGGGCGCTTAATCGGTTGGGGCGCAGCAAAGGCTGGCACCTTAGCGGTCGCCTTGTTTGACGGCTTAGGGGCAACTTCCATAGCCTCAGAATCCTTAGTCATGACTAAGGGGGCCGTCAATGGCGGCGCCTTCAGTGCAGCGGCCAGATTGCTGACTGTGGCGCGCGTAATTTCAACGGGCTTGGCAACCCAACGCTCGACCTCGGCTGGGAACTTCGCGTGAAGGCTGCGCAGTTCGTAAATGGTCTTGGGAGACGAGAGCCGTCCGTCGCGATAGGCGCGCTCCAGACTTGGCGGCAGATCGATCAAAGCCAGATGTTCGGTAATGACAGGCGCAGGCTTGCCAAGACGGCGCGCGATGTCGGCCTTTTTGGCACCGGCGTCAAGCTTGCGCTGGATGAACAAAGCCAACTCTATGGGTTTCAGATTCTCGCGTTGTTCGTTTTCGATAACCTGATCGAAATCGTCATGGCCTTCATCGATAAAGGCGGGAATGGTATCTCGGCCAGCACGTCTTGAGCCACGCAAACGCCGGGCACCGAAATTGAGAAGGTATTTGCCGAGCTTTTGAGGATGGGGTCGGATGGACACCGGTGAGATGACGCCCTTAGCTCTGATTGACGCCTCCATGTCGGCCATGGCGTCTTCGTCGAATTCAACACGCGGCTGGTTAGGGTCTTCTTCGATATCCGAAAGTAAGACCTGAAGCGGCTTACCCGTCGAGATTTCCAACGGATCATCCAGGGCTGACAGATCAAGCGTCATTGAGCACCTCTAATCCCATACGGTGGGCAATGGCTTCAAACACCGGGCGAATTTCACGCCAGGTATCACGGGCAGCGGTTTTCTTCAGGTTGGCGATATAGGTCCCGTCGGCCTGAGCTTCGGCAAAAACTGAACGACGCGGAAGTAGCGCGATGCCACTCCCCTCCCCTGTCGGAATCAACAGCTGGCCGAAGCCTTCTGCGATCTGCTTGAGATTCCCGCGCTGAAAGGGTGTCGGTTCGACCAGGTTAGGCAGAATACCGATCAATTCGAGGCTGGGGTTAAGCGTCGCTTTTATTTTTCGGATGCCATAACGCGTGTGATTCAGCAAACCACCGATTCCATCGATGGCTTCCTGATTGAGTTGAATTGGCGATAGGACATAGTCCGCAACGATCAATCCGGCGGCGTAGCGAATGTCAGGATTTGGATTGGTATCAAGTACACAGACGTCGAACGCGTGTGCGTTGCGATCTAGGAAGGCTTTCAACGCGTTGACAAATGCGTTGTGCGCGGTGGGCTGCCTTTCCATGCCACTGAGATCGCCATCGCCTTCGACCAATGCAAATGTGGCAGATGGAGCTGTCAGCCCTACGCCCTCGAAGATTTTAGTGGCGGTGAAGGGGGCAATAGTCGCACGGCCACTTTTGGCTAGTGCCTTGGACGAGTTACGCTGATGATCGAGATCTATAAACAGAACCCGGTGACCCTGTTCAATCAGATATTGGGCAAACTGTGTTGCGACCGCGCTTTTCCCAACGCCTCCCTTTTGGTTTGCTAACACCAGCGTCTTCATTTCGGCGTGCCGTCCCATTAACTTTAATTGATGCTGGCACCTTAACAGATCAATTCCAGGACTCCACCCGAAGATGCGCGAGGTCCGTGGAAAAGTTAGACCCCCCTGGCCTGTTTAGACAGGCGTGCGATGAAATGTCTATTTGTCGTGAGTACTTCGAAATTCAGACACAATCCGATCGATCAGGTCTGTAAATTTCAGATCCTGCGTGTTCGCAAAATCTCGAAGAGATTATGCGGTCTCGGGTGTAACACGTGTCGAAATGGTGACCGCCTCGTCATCCTTCCCGTATCGACCATAGGCGGCTACCCGAGTCCAACATTGGTACTGACCTTACAATCAATCAGCTGGGCCACCAGTTCAAGCATGGGGAGCCTTCCCTTAGTGCCGGGCTGAGGCCCTGGCGGGCTTCCTGCCTTCTCCTCCCCGACTTTTGCAATAGGCGACAAAGGCGCCATCGGCAGACTTCAGCTTCGGTCGTCCCGACGATTGCCAATAGGCCAGCCAATCCGCCTCCATCGCGTAGACATCCATCCCCGGTGCCGCCTTCTTTGCCTTTTCATAGGTGTCGGGTTTTAGTCGCGGTTGACCGGCTTCAGCGGTCACCAAAGGCTTAGAGAGAGCTGAAATGCTCCGGAGTTCGAAGACGAGATAGTCCCCTTCCATCCGAATATCGTAGTCCGGGAAATGGTGCGTTTCTGCGTTTGTCTCGACAATCTCACGAACCATTCGGCGGAACTCCTTCATTTCTCCCCTCGAGCCGGACTTCTTCAAGCATACATCCAGTGAGACAACCCAGCTTTCCTGGCGACCGCAATGTTTGCGTGCGAGTTCGTAGAGCCGTCGCTCCAATGGCCGCTTTAACCGGAAATAGTCGGGATGCAGGGCCAGGACCTCGCTGTTGGAGATGGCTTTGAACAGCCAATCCGAAACCTTGATTTCGAGGTCGAGCATCTGGCCGTCGCGCGTCTCCCGCAGAATGCTGGCCGACTCGACAAGGCCAAACGTTCGAAACTCATCCGTATCGTTGGTTTTGATATTGGTCTGAATCCGCGTTCCGCCCAAACGTGTCAGCGACTCTCTAAGAAGCTCATAGGACCTTCCGCCATTGCCGCGGTTGGCAAATTTCAGGAAATCATGCGCCGTCAGACGCACTGTCTGGCTAACACCGCGACCTTCATTGACCGCTCTAACGATATGGCTAGTGATGTAAAGGATCAGATCGCGATCATAGATGGTCGCCCGACCGATCGATGACGGAGTGACCTCAAGCCAATTGCCATTATGTTCGTAATGGTAGGTCGACATGTCACGGACCTTCGACAACGAGAAGATCGGGTGCTCAAGCGATTGCATGTCACTCTTCAGAATAACGCCGGAGAGTGGATCGATCATGAAAAGATCTATCCCCCGCCTTTCGCGCATCAACGGGGCGCGCCGCACAGTAGGCTTCGATGTATCAAGATGGGCCGGGACTGCGCCCACAACCTCGCCTTCGGCGGCCGCGGCTGCCTGCTTGTCTTCCTCGCGAGCCGTGACGATACGGAATAACTCCTCCGTATCCCCATCTGTTGATAACTTTCTTGGGCGCCGGGACATATTCGCTCGTTTCTCCGTCCTTTCCGTTCGTAACTTCACCCACTCTATTGGTGAATTTGACTCGCCGTGACACCGATTCTCGGCGTAACAATGCCCACCAGGGGCGTCATGTCACAAAAGGCATACGTAACTTCACCCACCGAACGGCTTTTAAATTTACCTATCCTACTGTTTTTTAACAGAAAAGAATTGGGAAGAGAATCGGTGGGAGTTTGGCTATTGTTCGTAACTTTGCCCACCAGCGCAAGTCTTTTCTTCGTAACTTCACCCACCAAGTGCCAAATATGTAAACCCCAGCCATCACTTAAACCAGAGTCTAAGAATTTACGATTATTAATATGCAACAAAAACAATTAGTTGAACCGGATTTCCTCACTTCCGGGACTCGGACATTGGTCGTAACTTCACCCACTTCGCGCGCCCGGGTGCAGGCGGTTTCACGCCAGGGCCTTGTAACTCGAGCGAATTGGGGGCCTATTCGTAACTTCACCCACCGATTCCGCGAAATTATGCAGGCTAAGCGGCAAATCAGCCCACGACGTAACAACGACCACCCGATGACGGTACAATGCCCACCGGGTTTCGTAACTTCACCCACCAGCGATTCCGGATTCGCTTTGATTATTCAGCAAACTAACTTGCTCTCTTCACACGCTAACACTGAATCTAACACATAATAACACATAGGGCTCGGCGGTAGGTAGATGACGCATCTACGATCTAAACTGGGCCCGTCGGGATTTTCGTCACTCTCGCTACGCAATCGGTCGCATCGCATTTCGAAACCCACGCGAAGTACCAGGCACCGTTCGGATGGCGCGCGAAACCAGCGAGATTGTCTTGAAACGCTCACAAGGGTCTACCACCGTTATGAAAGCAGCGCGCGAGCACCCTCCCCCGAACTGCGCAAAAAGCCCTTGCCGGGCCCCCAGAGGTCCGGGAATTGACCAAAATGCGCCAATGAAGGTCTTGCGGTTAAGAAAAGCCGTAAAAAGCGCTGTTCGGGGCCTGAAAGAGGCCTCCTGGGGGAGAGTCACTGATTGGGATCCGCGAGTCCCCTCCCCGGCTTACTTCCCGGTCTTTTTCACGTTGCGATCGTGGTAATCCATCAAAAACTCAATCGCCTGAGCGTAAGTCCAGGTCGTGTATTCGTCACGCTTTAGGAATGCTCGAAACCGCTCGCCGACTTCGGATCTGAGATAGCAATTCACCTGGACGTGCTTGGGCCCTTTCGGTTCCCGTGAAGGAAAAACGGTTTCCTTCTGGACTGGTCGGGATCTCGGCGTATTAGGCGTCGCGAGAGCGGCAGGTTTTATGCGCGGTTCGAAATCGTCAAGGAGGCCGTCAAGCTGCAAAGTCTTTGGCGCCGTAGGTGCGTTGGAGGAATTGCTCATTACGCCGCTTCCTTATTCAGCTTGGTTTTAAGAGTCTGAACGAGCTCAACCATAAATTCCTCGATGTTGAGGATGGCCTTGTCGACGTTGTTCACGGTATTCTTGAGGTCGTAAATCGTGCCTCCCCTCAAGAATATCTGCGAATAGGCGTCCCGCTCGGTGATTTCGGCCTTGAAGGTGGGAATCGAACTGCTTCTGAACTGGTCAACGATGATGCGGGCAGCGCGTGATTTGACGTATTTCGTCATCGTAAAGAGCAATGCAAATGGAATCTCACGTCGCATCTGCTTGAAATCGCGTTGCATGCTTCGGATTACCTGAATGGCAGCCTCCGCGTCCTGTTGCTGTTCCTTGCACGGAATCACGATAAAATCGCTCTCGCCGATGGCAAAGCCCATTGTTTTCGAGGCAGTTCCTTCCAAGTCAACAATGACGAACGGATCTCGCGCGGCGGCCTCTTCGATCAGGGCCTGAACATTGTCCTCGTTTATACCGCCAACTACGGTCAGATTGTCAGGGACCAGGCCTTCTTTTCCTGCCCATGAAGTGATTGGCTGCCGGGGATCACCATCGATAATCGTCACTCGTTTGGTTTGGGCGATATGGCAGGCGAGCAGCAGCGCTGTCGTTGTTTTCCCAGATCCACCCTTAGAGTTTGCAAAACTGATAACTGGCATGTCGGCTCCTCTACAAGGCTCTACAATATTGTATTGTAGAGTGAGCTATGGCCCAATATGGTTTACAGATCGTTTACGGCGACTAGAGGGCTCTACAATATAATATTGTAGACGATTGTAGTGGAAGCAAGCGAACCCTAGAGCGACCTACAATATAATATTATAGGTGATTCTATCGAATTGTGGAGGGCCTGATCGCACCGGCGAGCCCGACAATAGAGGTGCCTAGAGCCTCCTATTGTAGAGTCGCCTAGACCAGCCTATTGTTGCATATTGTAGAAGTTCCTACTTAGCAATAGGGACGCCTATCGGCCTATAGAAGCCGCTATTCCCATCCTGGCAAGCATTTATCTTTTGCATCAACTACTTATGCGTAAAGTGCGAGAGAAAAACATCTCCGACTGCACCGACCGTTGGCGCTTAAAGGCAGCAAATGGGCGATACCATCCTTCGACACGTCGGCCAGGTTGTCGCCTAACTACCGTTCATGGACGAAGAAGGATTCATCGACGCTAAGCTGGTAGCACCCGGTTATGACATTCACTCCCTTTATCAAGAATGGGGTGGTAGATGGCAGACCATGGGTTGCCCAGACTTCAGAAGCGCAAATGCGGCTTTCATTGGCTTTTGCAAAAAGAAATATGAACTGGCGCCGCTTCGGAAGTGAAGGTTGTGGAGCCACCTGGTCTTAGCCGAACTCGTCATGGCGAACTTCGTCCATTGGCAGATTTGCTCCCCACAATGCCTCCGCTGGAAATTTCAGTATCTGCATCAGTGACCGCGAACTTCCTTTGATTGGTTCGCCTGCTGGACCAATCACAATAGTTTTTGCAAAAACTGTTAACACTCAGCACCCGTATTCCGTTAGCGCTTTACCTGTTCCAAAATTTTCCGGTAATAACCTGCCAGACGAAACCGAGATGCTAGCGGTTTCAACGGAGGGGTAAGGCGTTGGAATTTATAGAGTTAGCACATTTATGTGCGCCCAGCGTTCATCCCGCCACACTGCAGCGGCTTGTCAGCGTCGAATCCAGCTTCAACCCGTACGCGATTGGCGTCGTTAATGGCCGTTTATCGCGGCAGCCGACTTCGAAGTTCGAAGCGATAGCCACTGTGAGGGCGCTTGAGGCTAAGGGCTATAATTACAGCCTTGGCCTGACACAGGTGAATAAGAAGAATCTGGCCAGTCACAATCTGACTGTCGAGACCGCATTTGATCCCTGCCAAAACCTTCGCTCCGGCAGTGAAATCCTTGCCGATTGTTTCCGCTCCGCTACAAGATCGATGCCTGATCCACAGCGCGCGTTACGCGACGCTTTCAGTTGCTACTACACCGGCAATCTGACGAGCGGCTATAGGCTTGGCTATGTCGCAAAGATCGAAGCGGCGAGGGTAGGGGGCGGCTCAATCAGGATTACCTCCACGCCTACACGTGCCACGTCGGTATCCGTCCGCAGGCATGGCCGAACTCTGCCCGCGGGGGGCGTCGTTTCGATTTCAAAAACGGCGGATCCACCGAAGACATCGGCACTTTTGTTCTGACTTAAACATCGAAACAACCCAAGCCCCACAGCGGAGATGCAACCAGCATCCGCCGCAAGGTCGAGCCTTGTCCGCGCCTTAACCGAAAACACGCAATAAAAAACGCCGAGAGAGCCTATGTCCCCTATCAAATCCCTGAAAGCCCTTCTGTCGCGGCCCACTGGTCGTGTCGCGCTTATGGTTGTCTCTATTTCGACCTTGTCGGTGTCTCCGGCCTTTGCGCAGCTCACTAAGCTGACGTCGGTCATGCAAAACGTTCAAACCGCATTGCTTGGCATTGGCGTCGTGGCCTTTACGATCGCGATCGCCTGGGCTGGCTATAAGATGATCTTTCAGCACGCCAAGTGGTCGGAAATCTCGAACATCGTCATCGGCGGCGTGCTCGTAGGCGGCGCTGCTGAAATTGCGGGCTGGCTGATCAACTGATCATGGACGACTTCCGCGATCCCATTTTCAAAGGCTGTACGCGCCCGGCGATGTTTCTGGGTGTGCCGATGATGCCTTTTCTCATGGTTACGGGGGTCTGTCTGCTGGCGGGCGGCTGGCTGATGTACCTGATCAGCCCTGTCGTCAGTCTATTTATCGGCCTTACCTATGTCGCCATCGTCGCCGTCATGCGGCAGGTGACGCGTAAGGACG
Organism: Asticcacaulis sp. EMRT-3; assembly: GCF_030027245.1. Classification (NCBI taxonomy): domain Bacteria; kingdom Pseudomonadati; phylum Pseudomonadota; class Alphaproteobacteria; order Caulobacterales; family Caulobacteraceae; genus Asticcacaulis; species Asticcacaulis carbonis. The sequence continues at coordinate 77,689 of NZ_JASERT010000003.1, read as the reverse complement.
ATCAACGTCTTCACCAGCTTTTGATGCGGGCGCGCATGCGTCATCGCCATGGGGCAGCGCGCCGTCGTTGGGATGCTTTGAGCTTTGCACCCTTAGCCTACAAGAAGCGGAAATCCTGATGCGAGACCGATCGAACCTCAAGGCTGCCGCTGGCGACGAAATCTCCTCCTCGGAATTCGTGCCCATGGGCGTGCATATCACGGCTGACGTCGTCAAACTGCGACGGACAGGCGATTATATTGCCACATGGCGCCTGGACGGCATTCCCTTTGAGACCGTCGATCCCGAAGACATTCACGTTCGCAAGGAAGGGCTCAATAACTTTCTGAGGTCACTTGGCGGTGGAAGCTTTGCCATCTGGTCGCACAAGATCCGTCGGACGGTCCGTGAACGGCTGGATGGCCAATATGGCAACGCCTTTTGCGACGATTTGAACGCGCGCTATTACGCCTCTTTCGACGCTCACCGCCAGATGCGCACCGAGCTCTATGTTACGCTGATCTATCGCCCGGTCCCTACCCGAATGGGTAGGTTTTTCAAATCTGTCGGGAGCCGGACAGTGGCAGACATCCGGGCCGCTGAGAACGAGGCGCTGGCAGCGCTGGACGATGCCGCCAAGTCCTTCGAGGCCAGTCTTGCCCGCTATGGACCGACACGTTTGGCGACCAAGGCTCGCGGGCCGTTGGTGATCTCGGATATGCTCACCTTTTACGGTTTTCTGCTCAATGGCGTCTGGGAAGACGTAACCATGCGCCGGGCATCGATTGACCAGTATTTGCCGACGTCGCGCCTGCACTTCGGTGATCGCAACGGCATGGTCGAGATCTGGCACCCGACTGAGAAGAAATTCGCTGGACTGCTCGATATTCAGGATTATCCCAAATGGTCAGAGCCCGGGATGGCCAACGGCATCCTCTATGGCGACTACGAGTATATCGAAACGCAGTCCTTCTCTGCGCTCAACAAGCGCGACGCCATGACGGCGCTCGAGCGGCAAAAGGGCCAGTTGATCGCCTCGGAAGATGTGGCCGCGCGCGAGATCGAGGAGATGGACCAGGCCATGGACGATCTGGCCAGCGGTCTTATGGATGTTGGAGACTATCATTACAGTTTGGCGGTGTTTGGCGAGACCTTGAACGATGTCGCCAAATCGATCCAGGAGGCGCGCTCCGTCCTACAGGATGGGCCGGGCTTCAAGATGTCGATTGTCGATGCCGTCCCGGAATGTGCCTGGTTTGCGCAGTTACCGGGCAATTGGTCATTACGGCCTCGCGATGCCCGCCTGACCAGCCGCAATTTTGCGGCTCTTAGCCCACTGCATAATTTTGCTACGGGTAAGCGCGACGGCAATCCCTGGGGCGAGGCCCTGGCCTTGTTGAAAACGCCATCGGGTCAACCGTTCTATTTCAACTTCCATGTCTCGCCGGATGGAAAAGACTCCAGCGACGAAAAATACCCTGGCAATACCTTCATCTGCGGGACGACGGGCGTCGGCAAGACGGCCTTGGAAATGGCGCTGCTCACCTTCGCTACCAAGTACCAGGATCTTCGCTGTGTCTTCTTCGACAAGGACCGCGGCGCAGAAATCGCCATCCGCGCCATGGGCGGTCAATACCATGCACTGAAGCGTGGCGAGGCCACGGGCTTTAATCCATTCCAGCTGAGCGCCACCGAAGACAATATCCAGTTCTGCGACAAGCTGGTCAAATTACTGATCCGTAAGGAGGGGGCAGGGGCCTTGTCGGCGAAGGAGGAGGCCGAGATCAGCCACGCGGTTCGCACGGTTATGAGTGAAGCGATATCACCCGAATTGCGAAGCCTGTCGGCGGTGGCGCAGAACCTGCCCAATACGGGTGATAATTCGGTGTCTTTGCGCCTGAAAAAATGGCTGCGAGGCCAGCCGCTCGGTTGGGCCTTTGATAATCCAGCTGACAGTCAGGATTTCGCCTGCGGTGCAATTTTCGCCTACGACTATACAGACTTCCTCGATGATCCTGAGGTGCGCACGCCGATTATGGCCTATTTGCTGCACATCACTGAGGGCCTGATAGACGGTCGACCCTTCATCTATTTTATGGAGGAGTTCTGGAAGCCGCTGATGGATGAGCACTTCTCCGATTTTGCGCTCAACAAGCAAAAGACCATCCGTAAACAGGGGGGCCTTGGCGTGTTCGTCACGCAATCGCCGTCGGACGTGTTGGGGCATCGCATTGGCAAGACCATGGTCGAACAAAGCGTCACTCAGATTTTTCTGCCCAACCCCAAAGCCGACCACGACGACTATGTCGGCGGTTTTAAGGTCACTGAAGCTGAGTTCCGCATCATCAGGAATCTGGGCGAAACCAGCCGGTTGTTTCTGGTCAAGCAGGGCCACACCTCGGCCGTTGTACGCTTTGATCTCGGTGGCATGCCGGGGGTTCTCAACGTCCTGTCAGGGACGACTGAAAACGTCGAGCTACTCGACCAGATCCGAACCGAAGTCGGCGATGATCCGGAGGTTTGGCTACCGATTTTTCATGAGCGTACGGCCACGCGCCGCTCGCGCATCAACAAGCTGGAGGCCAGCCATGCGTGACCGCTTAAGGGCAATTGTCGGTGCGCTGACTATGCTGATGATTCTGTCGGGTATCAGTGACCGGGCGTTTGCGGTAGATGCCAAAACGCAACGGCGATTAGCCCCCACGGCTCATGCCGTCGCTGACGATTTTGTCTTTGTTCCAACGGACGCCGTCCTAAAACAGGTTGGACAGACCCGGGACCAGTGGAACCTCAGGGACCCGAAGGCTGAACGCGAATGGCGGCGTGCGTTTGTTGTTGAAGGCACCGCTCAGGACTCCGCTTATTATGCCGATATCCGCAAAAATGACGTGCCGCCGGCTAAAGGTATCGGCTCCGGGCGCGGTCACTAAGATGGGGCTTGCCTCAGAAATCGAAACCGCCGTCGACCAGTTGCTGAATGGCTTTGTCACCGCCAAGAGCGCGGCCCTGTGCGGCATCCTGACCCCGCTCGCCCTTACAGGAATCACGATTTACATCATCATCATCGGTTACGCGGTCATGCGGGGTGAAGCTCAGGATGGCTTGCACACGTCGCTGTGGAAGCTGGTCAAGATGGCGTTCGTTTCAGCGGCGGCGCTGGGCGTCGGAATTTATCAAGGTGAAATCCTGAATGCCTTTTATGGCCTCCAGGAGGGTCTGATTTCGGCCTTCAGCACGCAGACAACGGTCGGCGGCGTCATCGATCAGTTCATGGTGCCTTATGATGCACTGGCCGCCGCGATCGGCCAGGAGGCGGGGACTAGCCTAGTACCAAACCTGACGCTCTATTTTGCCATGTTCATTGTCATTGTCGCCGAGGTGTGGATTTTTGCCATCGGCATTGGTCTTTATCTGCTGGCCAAGGTGGCTCTGGCGCTCGTTCTGGCTCTGGGCCCGGCTTTTATTCTCTGCGCCATGTTTCCGGCAACCCAGCGCTTTTGCGAAAGCTGGATTGGCCAGGTCGTCAACTATGTGATCCTCAGCGTCCTGGTCGTGGCGGGCTTCACCATGCTGACTTTGTTTGCACAGGAGTTCGCCGCGAAGGCGCTGGCCGATTACGGCAATGACAGTGCCATCATCAAGGATTGCGTTGCGCTTCTGATTGTCTCGGTCGCGCTTGGCATCGTCATGCTGCACCTCAATGCCATCGCATCGGCACTTGGCGGTGGCGCGTCGGTCTCGGGCGGTGGGGTCGCGGCGGCCGCCATGGGCGGCATTATTGCGGGTCTTGCGCTTGGCCGAAGGTCAGGTGGGAGCAAAAATGATCAGACCAGCTCGACCAACAGCATCAGCAAGGGCTCAGGAAATGGCACGGAGTCTTCGTCTCGTCAGAGTCCGCAAGCCCCGTCGGCGGCGCTGCCGATATACCAACGTCATATCGACGACAATCTTAAGCAAAGCACCTGAAGGGGCCACCGATGAAAAACTCTGATACCCGCTCAGTCGGGTTGGTGTTCGCTGGCCTGTTTCTGGTCTTTGGGACCGCCCATGCCCAGGTCGTTGTCTATGACCCGACAAATTACCTTCAGGCTTTGAGGCAGGTGGCCGCCTGGCAGCAGCAATATCAGCAGATGGCGAGCGCGATCCAGACCCTGCAAACCTCGTTGCAACAGGCAAAAACGCAATACCAGTCACTGACCGGCAGCCGAAATCTCGGCGAGATTTTGAATAACCCCTTACTCAAAGGCGTTGTGCCGTCGGACATCGCCAGTGTCTACAATCAACTCAATGGTCGTGGCACGTCGGGTCTGACGGCTGCGGGCTTAAGCCTACGCACCCAAGACGCCGTCTACACGTGTGACAATCTGAGTGGTGAGCTGAGGACGGCTTGCGAGGCAGCGCTTGATGCGACCAGCCAGGCTCAGGCCTATCAGCAAAACGCAAATACGCTCCTTGATGAACGCGGCCAGCAGCTGAGCGACCTGCAGGGTCAGATTAACGGGACGCAAGACCCCAAGGCCATCGCCGAGCTGCAGGCGCGAATCCAGATCGCTCAGGCCGAGGTTGCCAATGACGCCAACCGCATCTTGATCATGAACGCGATGGCGCAGAGCGAAACCGATGCTGCGCAGCAGGCCCTGAAAGAACGCACCTTGAAGCGCCTGTCACCTGATGCGCCGGCCGTTGCCGACAGCTTCGTCTTCCAAATGCCGGGCCAGTAGACCTCTGGGCCATGGGCTTGGGCACTTAAGAATTCAGGATGAGACCTATGTTTGAAAAACCAGCGGCCGTGAGCCCAAACGGTGAAACGGCCTTTTACGGCCAGGCTCGGGATTGGGAGGCTGACCGCCAGGCTCGACTTGAGCAGTCCGAACGCCGGGCGTGGCGTGTGGCTGTGGGGGCTTGCGTCGTCGCGATTTTAGCGGTCATCGGGATTGCCACGATGGCGCCGTTCAAGCGCACCGTGCCATATGTCTTCGAGGTTGATAAGGCGACCGGCAATACGGAATTGGTCGATGCGGTGGGTGCCCGCACGACCATTGGTTATCAGGAGCTGCTCGATAAGCACTGGGCGCAGGTCTACGTCATCGCCCGCGAATCCTACATGTATCGCCTCCTCCAGACCGATTACGACACAACCTTAGGCCTCAGTACCGACGAGGTGGCGCGCGGCTACGCCAAGACCTTCACGGGACCCAATGCCCTCGACACAAAACTGGGTGCATCCACCGAGATACGTGTGACGATCCTTAGCATTACCTTGTCGCAGGACAGCGTCAGTCCGGAGGCGGTTGTCCGTTTTGAGAAGACGACCAATCATCTGCAAAGCGGGATTTCTGATCCGCCGCAAGTCTACGTTGCCACTCTCGCCTATGACTATAAGCCGTCCATGTTCGGTAAGGAAAAAGACCTGATCAACAATCCGCTGGGTTATGCCGTCACGAGCTATCGGGTTGATCCGGAGATTGCGACCTCAACGGAGGCCCAGCCTCCTGAAGCACAGTAGGGGAGGGGGCTATGAAATTTCCTCTCGCGTCTTGCGTCCTGATCGCCGCACTCGGATTGACGACGCCCACCCTGGCGGCCGACATACCGACGCCTGGCGGTAAAGATCTCCGTGTGCGGTACGTCACTTACAACAAGGACGAAGTCACGGTCGTGGCAGTGGCGGTGGGGACTGCCACGCGTATCGTGCTGGGTGATGATGAAAAAATTGAGGTCGCGGCCACAGGCATGTCGGCCGATTGCCAGAGCGCTGACAGCCTGTGGTGCATTCGTGCCGACCAGGGCACCAATGAAGTGTGGGTGAAGCCGAAGCCCGGCGCCACGCACAACAATCTCGAACTGCGCACCAACAGGCACGACTATTCGATTGAATTCACGCTCCATGGCGTTGCGCGCGCCCGTCGCAGATCCGCTGGTTCTTCGCCGATGTACCGCGTGATTTTTCGTTATCCAATTCAGCTACCGCCAATGTCAACCTTCATGGCAGGGACGGTTGCCATGCCAAAAGATGATGAGGCCGCCGTACTGTCTGACCGTCTGGCGGCAGATCAGCCGTCTCCACGGAACTGGAAATATTCCAAAAAAGTCGGTGCTGGCGCCGAGGATATCTCGCCTGCCCTGGTCTTCGATGATGGCCGCTTCACCTACCTGAAGTTTCCTGCCAACCGCGACATCCCGACGGTCTTTTACATTGCGCCATCGGGCGAGGAAGAACGCGTCAACTTCCATATGGACGGCGATCTTCTGGTCGTCGAACGCACGGGCAAGCGCTTTGTTTTGCGGCTTGGTCGATCCGTCGTCGGCATCTGGAACGACGCTTTTGACGCGAATGGCGTCGCACCCAAGGACGGCACAACAGTTGCCGGCGTGCAAAGAGAGGTCAAACCGTGATGGACATATCCAATAGTTCAGCCTCGCCGAACGCGCAGCCTGCACCTGACCCTCAACTGAACCGCATTGTTTCGGTCAATAGCCGGGGCGGCTCGTCGTCCAACATCCTTGGCAAGATCGTCTTTGTCTTCGCCCTGGCTTCGGTCTTGCTCATTGGCGGGGTCGTCACGTTCAATACCTTGCGTAAGGACGACACGGCGAATAAGGCTGAGGCCGCGGCGTCCGCGAAAAATGTCAACAAGCCCGCGAGCGTTTACGATCGTCGGCACTTCGACACAGACACGCCGCCACCGCTCCCTGTCAGTCTGAATCAGGCTGGCACGGCGAATGGTCCAGCGACCCCGAATTCGCCATCGACGGGTTGTTCTGATGGCAAGGCAGGACAGGCCGCCCGCGATGCCTCAGGACAGCCCCTGACGACACAGCAAGGCCAGCCCATGCAGGTTTGCGGTGACGGCCGCATCATTGTCCCTGAGATGGAGCCCATTGCGGGCAATACAGAGGCCATTCCGGTCACGGCGACGTCACAGCCCGGAACAACATCCACAGGGCCTGCCACTCGCTCCAACCGTTATGGCGGCGATATTTTGCTCAACAACGGCGCCAACCTCATCAAGGCCGGTTACAATCAGACGGGTGTGCAAGGGCAGGCCCAGGGCCTCGACAGTCTTGCCAACAATCCTCTGATGATGCTGGCCCTGGCGCAATCGATGAAAAGCCAGGGGCAGAGGGCTCCTGCAGGTGCCGAAACCGATGTTGCGACAGCCAGCGGTTCCGGCTCGGGCCCATCAGGATCGGTCGGCAGCCTGCTGCAGCCCTCGGTTACTCCCAAGGTGATGGCAGGTATGCTTGGCGACCGCAACATGATCCTCGCCAAAGGTCATTCGATCGACTGTGGGCTGTCAATGAAGCTCGTCAGTGAAGTGGCGGGTCTGGCGTCGTGTGTCCTGACTCAAAACGTCTACAGCGACAACGGCCGGGTCGTCCTGCTGGAGCGTGGTTCCGAGGCCACCGGTGAATACCGCTCTTCGCTTGAGCAGGGACAAAGGCGCCTATTTGTCATCTGGACGCGGATCAAGACGCCCAATGGCGTGGTGATCAATCTCGACTCGCCTGGCGCTGATAGCCTGGGAACCACGGGTTTGCCGGGGAAGGTCGATAGCCACTGGTGGCAACGTGTCGGTGGCGCCTTCCTGATCTCATCGGTCAAGGACGCGGTGGCCTATGAGGAAGCCAAAAATGCCGGCAATAGTGCTACGGGCGGCATCCTCTACCAGAACACGGCCTCAACGGGTGATCAGTTCGCCAGCCGGGTTTTGGAGAGCACGATCAATATCAAACCCACCCTCTACAAGAACCAGGGTGATCGCGGCACAATCTATGTCGCCCGCGACCTCGATTTTGGGACTGTCTATGACCTGCGCGCGCGTTGAGCCCCTGCCACGCGACACCGTCGTGCGCGAGTTGATGCGGCCTCTGGCTGGCTTTCTCGACATTCCAGGTGCGACCGAGGTCTCGGTGAATAGGACAGGTGAAGTCTTCGTCGAGGTCGGCCCGGTTTGGGAACGCCATGAGGTGCCAAGCCTTACCATTGCACGCCTTGTCAGCATGGCCCAGGCCATTGCCACCTTTACCGATCAGGAACTGAGCCCGCAAAAGCCTATTCTGTCCGCCATTCTGCCGGGAGGCCAGCGCATTCAGATTGTGGTCCCGCCCGTGGTCGAGCCCGAGATGATTTCCTTTTCGATCCGGCTGCCTTCGGCTGCGATTAGATCCTTGGATGATTATCGCGCCGAGGGAGCCTTCGACCGGTTTGTCTGGGCTAGGCCTGCAGGGCAGGGTGCGCATGCTCAGGACGTTGACGTCACAGACCGGCATCTGATGGCTATGCTCGAGGCCAATGATCTGGTCAGCTTCTTTGATGCTGCTGTGAAAGCCAAGAAGAATTTCGCCATTGTCGGAGAGACCGGTTCCGGCAAAACAACCCTCATGAAGTCGATCTGCCAGGCGATCCCGGTCGAAGAACGAATCATCACCATCGAGGACGTTCGCGAATTGTTTTTGCCCCGCCACCCCAACAGCGTACATCTGCTTTATAGCAAGGGCGATCAGGGTGTCGCCAGGGTTAGCCCCGCCCAACTGATCGCCAGCACGATGCGCATGAAGCCGGATCGGGTCCTTCTGGCCGAGCTGCGTGGCTCAGAGGCCTTTGATTTTCTCAAACTGCTGACTACGGGGCACAGCGGTTCGGTGACCAGTTTTCACGCCGAATCCTGTCGACTCGCAGCTGAGCGCTACGTCTTCATGTGCAAGGAGCACGAGGATGCGGAAAGCTACGACTCGGACGCGCTGAAAGCGCTGGTTAAGCTGACTATCGACATCATTGTCCATGTCACCGCACGCACCACCCAGAATTCTGCGGGGTTACGTAAAGAGCGCTACGTTTCGGAAGTGCATTTCGATCCGGTGGCAAAGCTTAATGCCCGTTTCGATCAGGCCCCGCTTCACCATGCCGGAACGCGTCCATGAAGAAGGCCCTTTTGATCACGGCGCTTCTTATCATCTACGCGGTTGCTGGTTTTTCCGCGGTCAAATTCCTGGCCGGAAACCTGTTTTTCATCGTCAGTAAGGCGATGCCAAGCCACGTAACCCTGCACACATGGGACAGCTATTGGCATTTCTATTCTCACCTGCCGGCGGAGAAGAAGCGGCTGAAGATCGCTCTTGCTATGGCGATCGTGGTTGTCTTCGGCATACCCGCCTTAGTCATGACTAAGGTTTTGGGATCAAAGCCCAGAAGCTTGCATGGCGATGCGCGTTTCGCCACCGGAGCTGAGATCAGGAAGGCCGGTTTGTTCGGTGACGAAGGCATTATCGTAGGCCAACGCAAAGGGCGGTATCTGATTTTTGCGGGGCAGCAGTTCGTTCTGCTGGCCGCGCCGACACGGTCAGGGAAGGGTGTGTCGGTTGTCATTCCCAATCTGCTGAATTTCTCAGGCTCGGTTGTGGTGCTCGATATCAAGTTGGAGAATTTTCGGCTGACGTCGAAGTTCCGGGAACACCATGGGCAGGCCGTGTTTCTATTCTCGCCGTTTGCCGAAGATTTCAAAACGCATCGTTGGAATCCGCTGGATGGCGTTAGCCGTGATCCGAACTACTGCGTGGGCGATATTCAGGCTCTGGCGCAGGCCTTCTATCCGTCGATCGAGGGCAAAGATAATTTCTGGAACGACCAGGCCCGCAATTTGTTCCTCGGGGTAGTCCTTTATCTGATTGAGACCCCGAAACTGCCTTGCACCCTGGGCGAGGTCTTGCGGCAGTCATCCGGCAAGGGGCAGCCCTTGAAGGACTATCTGCAGTCGCTCACAAAAAAGCGGATGAACGGAAACGAAGCTCTGTCGGAAGCGTGCCTCGATGCGCTGGGGCGTTTTTGCGCGACGAGCGAAAATACGCTTACCAGCATCCTCGCCACCTTCAATGCGCCGCTCACCATATTTGCCAATCCGATCGTCGATGCCGCAACTTCGGGATCCGATTTCGACATATCTCGTGTCCGAAAGGACCTGATGTCAATCTATATTGGCATCCAGCCCAACCGCCTGGCCGACGCCTCTCTTTTGATCAACGTGTTTTTCTCGCAGTTGCTGAACCTGAACATGCGGGAGCTTCCGCAGAATAATTTAAGCCTCAAACATCAGTGTCTGCTCATCCTTGATGAATTCACGGCCATGGGCAGGGTAGGGATCGTGGCCAAGGCCAACGCGTTTCTCGCGGGCTATAATTTGCGTCTTTTGACCATCGTCCAAAGTGTTGGTCAGCTGGAGTCGGTTTACGGCGACCGCGACACCCGCACACTTCTGACCAACCATGCGCTTCAGATCATCTTCTCGCCGCGCGAACAGCGCGATGCTAACGCCTATAGCGAGATGCTGGGCACCTATACCGAGAAATCGGTCTCCAGGGGCACCAGTCATCCCCGCGGGGGCGGGCACGGCTCGAATTCTGAGAATACCTCGGATCAGCGCCGCCCCCTGATGCTGCCTCAGGAACTGAAGGAAATGGGACAGGACAAAGAGGTCATTCTCCTTGAGGGGACGAAGCCCATCCTGTGCCGCAAGGCGCGCTACTATGATGACCCGACTTTTATCAATCGCTTGAAGGTGGTCAGCTCGTCACTGAGCCTATTGAAGGCTAAACTGCCGAACCGTCAGCAACTGGACGCCGCAGCCTTCATCCAGCCGGAACTCTCTGCTCCAGTGCCCGATCTCGACATAGGCCTGCACAAGGCCAAAGCCGAAGGGCGAAAACGCGCTCTCAAACCTGGCGAAGTTATCGATGTCTCCCGGTTGGATATCGATTTGTCAGCCGTTCCTAAGATTACCAATCAGGAATTTCCGACCAAGGCAGAGGCGCTTGCTGTGGTCGACAATGTGCTGGAGCAATTCGACAGCTTGTCTCCCGACCTTGGCGATCTGGGTTCTGGCCCGTCGGCCGCTACGTCTGTGCACACCGCCATGGATAGCTTCGATGCTCTGGCACCAGCCAAAAAAGCACCCGTGGTGAAAAAGCCTCGCGCTCGCAAGTCTACACCCGGGAAGCCTGCCAAAACCAAGACTGAGCCGCTCTTGGCGGCAAAATGAAACACACCAACTTGAATATGGAGACCAGACAGTGAAAATCGTGAGCTTTGCCGGCATGGCCAGCATTCTGGCGCTCGCCGGTTGCGCGTCAACTGGCGGATCTGAACCTTTTAATGCCCTCGACCGTCAGCCGGTCAACAGTGCAATGGCTGTCGCCGCATTTGAAGCGAGCCATGTTCAGCCCGTCCAATCGACGGATACGCGCATGGAGCGTCAGGTCAATGATCTCAGAAGGCAGGTCGGTGAGCTCAAGGCCTATCTCGTCATGTTGCAGATGGCGCAAGAGCAGGGGAAGGGGCCACTGCAAACCGCGTCACCGGCAGATGCGGGTGCGCCATCCGCCTCTGTCTCGTTTCGAATCGACCACGAGGCAGGCCACAGCCGGTTTACTCTGTCCTCCGACGCGCGTGGAGCGTTGCTCGTGGCGGCGCGCGCCAGCGGGCGTATCACCATCCATGGCCGGTCAGACGGTACTGTCACGTCAAAATCGGCAAAAGCTCTGGCCATCGACCGGGCGGTTCGCGTGAAGGCGTTCCTCGTCAGTCAGGGCATCCCAGCTAACCGCATCCGGGTCATGTATTGCACGCGCGGCTGTGAGAGCGGACCGCATCAGACCCGAATAGATTTTTCGGGTCATCAAACATCGCAAGATAGCCTTGGTGGCATTGGAGGCTTGACCCATGAATGAAATCGAAGACGGAAGAGATCGCCAGCATGGGGAAGAATCCGACGGCACAAGACGTCAAGACCTCGATAAGCTCGTCTCCGAGCTTGATGCTCAGATGAAGGCGTCGCAGCTGGCCGAAAAAGGGTGGCGTGATCGCGGTGACCTTGACGCCATGATGGCCAGCCTAGAGAAATTATCGCACATTGCTCCCTCGGCGGCGATAGAGCTTTGGGACAAGTACCGGCCCGGCGATCAGGATAAGCCGATCTTCATCGACAATGATGACAAGGACCCCGGAGCCAAATCCAAGGCGCATTTGGGCGACAAAGCCGACGATCCAGCCATAAAGCCCAGGCCTATAGCAGAGGCCCTGGACTTCGAAGTGCCCGCCGCGCTGAAAAAGCGATATATGATCGCGGGCGACACATACCATTTACGCGATCACGATAACACACTTGCCTTCCATGATCAGGGGCGACGCCTGACTACGTCGCTCGACGACCCCGAGGTCGCGCGATCGATGGTCGAGCTGGCAGACGCCAAGGGCTGGAAAACCTTGAACCTTAAGGGCAGTGAAGCTTTCAAGCGCGAAGTGTGGTTACACGCCCGTCTGAAGGGCCTGGAGACCGAGGGCTTTAGGCCGAAGGCGGTGGACCTGGCGAAACTGGAAGAACGACGAGCCGCCCGCCCAAAAAAACCAGATGCCCAGCTCAATTCTATTGCGCCAACTGAGCGTGCGCGCAGTGCTCCGGGTCAAGACCGTGGCATTGAGGACGTCGTGCCACCGCTGACCGACAAGCAAGTGGTGGTCATCGACGCGTTGAAGGCGATCATGCGTCAGCGCGGCGATAGTGAGAAGGCGGTGGCTCTTGCTGAGGAAATGGCGAGGGAACGCCTGCAGTCGAACCGCGTCTATGTCGGCAAGATCGTTGAGCGTGGCACATCACCCTTTGAGAATGACCCAAAAAATCCACCCCACCCTTATGTGAAGCTGGAAACCAGCAAAGGCATGCATACGGTCTGGGGCGCGGACCTGCCTCGGGCGCTGGACGAGGGGGGTGCGAAGATTGGTGACGACATTGCCTTGGTGTCTCGTGGAAAACAGCCAGTCACCGTCACCATCAAAGACAAAGAAGCGGCTTCGGGTGAAAAATCCATCACCGCCAATCGCAATATCTGGGAGGTGCGGCGACTGGAGACACTGCGCGAAGAGGTGAAGGCACGCCTGCGATCTCACGAAGCTACAGCTCTTCAACCAGGTGTGCAGATATTCGCACCCGATGCCCCGCGCAGCGAGCAGCGAGGTGAGGCGGCGCCGACACTGAAAGTTACAAAGGAGCGATCGCGCGCGTAATGCCAAAGCGGTTAAGACCCACGCTCGTTACTGTTGACCTTGGCGACCATAAGGAATGCTGGGCCGATTGGTGTCAGGCCCATCGCATATCGTCGAGTGCTGCGCTTCGCGCAGCTGCAAAACGCCTGACTCAAGCGGCCCCGCGCCATGAAGACGCTCGAATAGCACCCTATGCAACGATCATTGACGCGGACGAGCGACCTTCAATCCGGCGTGAGATTAAGCTAACACCATCAGAGGTCAGGGCTATTGCAGCGTTTGCGGCGGCAGAAGGATTTTCACCAGGCAAATGGCTTATCGCGCTGATCCGCGCGCGATTGACAGGGTCGGCACAGGTGGGTCAGGCGGAGCTTGAAGTGCTGACCCGCTCCAATCTTCAGTTACAAGCCATAGGGCGAAATCTCAACCAGATTGCCAGGTCGCTCAATGTGCGTGGCGACAGCGCGCTTTACGATATCGCGCAGATCGAGGGTCTTGAGGGCTACATCCGCGATCATACGGAACGGGTTTCAGCGGCCATCACGGCGAATATCGATCGGTGGAGGATCGAGTGAGCTCAAAAATCTATGTCGACGGTATCCTTGTTGACTGGGGCGCCAGCCTGTTTAATCAGACCCATCCGCCCCGACCCCGGCCGGAGGCAAAGAGCACCTTGACCGGTGTTAAGCCGCGACGAAATACCAAGAAAGCTACATCCGGCGGAACGATCTCCACGACTGACAGTGCGGCGCGCATTCGTAAGAAACTTGACGCCATTGCGCGGCGTGTTCCTGAGGTCATGGTCAAGATCTCAGGTGGCGGTAATGGAATGAACCAGATCAAGGCGCACTTCGACTATATCTCGCGCAACGGTCAGATTGCGCTCGAAAATCAGGATGGTCAGATCGTCGAGGGCAGGGGAGAGATCGATCATTTGCGCGACGATTGGCAAACGAGCGGTTATCGCATCAAGGACGAGACAACCACGCGTGAGGCCTTCAATATCGTTCTGTCCATGCCTGAAGGCACAGACCCTCACCAGTTGCACAAAGCGGCTCGCGATTTCGCAAAGTCGGAGTTTGCTGGCCACGAATATGTCATGGCGCTCCACACTTTTGAGACAGACCCAGACCCAGAGCCGGCTCGGCATCCACATGTCCATTTGAGCGTCAAGGCCCGATCAGATGCAGGCGTCCGGATGAATCCTCGAAAAGGCGACCTTCAGCGTTGGAGGGAGGGTTTCGCGCAAAGCTTACGCGACCATGGTGTTGAGGCCGTCGCGACATCCCGGCAGGTGCGTTTACAGCGCCAGCGGGGCACCAAAACATCGGTGGCAAAAATGCGGGACCGCGGGGAACCCCTTGATCAGATAGGAAGGTCCGCGCCTGATCTCATCAGGGCAAAAAAGGCGAAGTTTACGCAGGCACGTATTATCGAGGGTTATCGACACATAGCGACTGCCTTGGCGACATCAGATGATGGGGCGGATCGCCGCCTGGCGATGGATTTAGCTGATCGGATCGCTGAGGCTTCAGGACGGACGGTTCCCACTAAAGATCGAAAAATCGATAAAGACCAGCCGGAAAGGTGACCTCAGGCGAGCTGAGTGGCTAATCGAAAAATCTTATTGGCGCCGAGATGGGCCATTGTGAGATCGACAAAGGGACGAACCTTGTCCCATGCGCCGCGAACATCCTGATAGCCTATATGGATCGGAACCGCCTCTGCCTCAAATGCGGTGAGAACTGGCCTGAGGTTTGCCTTCCTGATTGCCGCCTCGACATGATAGGACATTGCACAGACCAGACCGCACCCTTCGATTGCGGCGGCGACCGCATCTTCAGCATGACTGCAAATTAGACGGGGGAGCACTGCAGACTTAGGGGATTGATTGTCCTTGAATTCCCAGCGGTAGGGCGTTGCTGTGTCTTTTGTCATGATAACGTGATGACCGGTCAAATCGGATGGTGATTGGGGTTCACCATAGGTGGCAAGGTAGGAGGGAGCTGCACAGACGATCCTTTTGGCGGCACCTATCTGGATGGCACTTGAAGGCTGTGTTTGGCTGTGGCCAAGGCAGAATATCAGATCTGCGCAAGAGTCTGGCACCGTTGTGGAGCCCTCGCCAAAGTTTACGTCAACAGTGACTTTTGAATGAAGTGAAAGGTACTCTGCGACTACGGGTAAAATAAATTTTCGACCGAAAGCCGGCGGTGCTGCAATCTTCAGATTTCCGCTAGGTCCGATAGGTAGCCCGGCGGCAGACGCGTCAGCCATCGCTATGTCGGAGAGGATGCGTCTACAGTCGTCAAAATATCTTTTGCCCGCGAAAGTCAAAACGACAGTCCTGGTCGTACGGGCAAGGAGGCGCACGCCTAAGGCGCTTTCGAGATCCTGAATAGCACGCGAAATCCCAGGTCTGCTGACTCCCGTATGAAGCGCGGCTTTTGCAAAGCTCGAGTGCTCAGTGACAGCCACAAACGCTCTCATGGCTCCAAAACGATCCATTTTCCTTGGGTCCGGTTAAAATGCAAGTTCCGCGCGATGCAGGTATTTATACACTTGTTATTTTAAAAGATGATTCAACCCAAGATAGACTTTTTGGTGATAGCATCACCTTATAGGGGTGCTCCCCTGCGCAAGCGGCGTTTAGCGTTTTCAGAGTGCGCGGTTAGACACGGCTCCGCACCATTGGTCACCATCCGGCCATCGTGGCCAATGGCTAAATCGATAGAGGCATCGAACAAATGCGTTATGGTGGGTTTTATCGCTTGCGAACTCGCTGGCTGAATGACCGACAAAGGTCATGCTCAATTTGTGGCGAGCATCGGCACAACCAAGCTCGATCCGCTGTTTATCAGGAAGTCCGGAAATAATGGAATCGACAAAGTATAACTGTAATGCCAGGAAATCCGGTCAACTTTTTCATATGCATCCGCTGTTTCACTGGTCACAGTCACCGAAAGATTTTCCACTGGAATGCTGCTCAGATCTGCCGTGACCGCATCTTGCAAAGCACTTGCCGAGGTTGCTGGATTCAAGATCAGCATACGCGAATTCTTTTGTACGGCATGGCGCACTGACGCGTCGCAATAGAAGGCCATTCCAACATAAAAGACGCCAAACAACATGGCAATAAAAATGGGCGAAACCAGAGCGAACTCAAGCGCGCTGGCACCCTGCGTTTCGCGCCATAGTGTGCGAAATGGGACGCTCATCGCACGCGAACCTGCTGTTGCGCAGAAATGGAGTAGGGTGCAAACCAGCTTGGCACTGTATCGCTGGCTGAGATGGTTACCGCCGCTTCGGGCACGGTGCCATCGGTGCACAGGCTGGAGCAGTCTCCTGCCGCTCCGCCGCAATAGCAGGCTTTCTGTGCATCCACGGAGGCTGAGCTGGAGTGTCCTGACCAAGCCGAATAACCAATTGCCTTGGCTGTGCTCAGATTATTTCCCCCACGCATGATATATTGGGACGCGCTCATGACGCCATTGTGCATGGCGTTCTGGTTTATCAACAGCTGTGCGCCATCTATAATCCCGGCCAGGACAAGCAGCAGCAAAGGCGCGATGAAAGCAAACTCAACCATCGCCGCACCCCGTTCATCGAAACCGTTAGTCATACCAGGGTTCACACGTCTCATTCAGCTACTCCACAATCTTGACCACACCGCCGACCGGCAGTGACGCCATTCCGTAAGCGCTGCAATCGGCCGCGAGACTGGCATTGCCGCTCCATTGCACAACGCGGGCGACAAGTTGGGTGCAGCCGTTGGCACCAGCGAAGTCACCGGTATAGCTCACTGTCTGATTGGGAAAATAAATGGCGCCTGTCATGACGGATGACGAGGCCCCGTTAAGCGTCACGGAGGATGAAGTTGAATTCGAGCGGCTGCCAAAAAACAGCAGCCCCGCATAGGGTCCGCTGGTCGGCGCTGAGAGGTTCAAAACCGCATTGCCATTGAAGCTGACCTGCGCATTACTGGCTAATACGAAAGTGACGCCAGCGCCTGTGATGGAGGCATTGCCATTCGCCTTCAGTGTGCCTCCGTCTATGATATATACCCCTGGATTCAGTGTGATTGTGCTGTTCAGGCTCAAACCGTTGCAATAGCGCCCAGGCTGTAAGGTCTTGCCGTTCGACGACTGACAAGCACCGCTGTCGGCGGGTTCCGGCACAGACTTAAATGGATCGGCGACAGGTGCCAGCTGTGTCATTGGCGCGTCGCAAGCCGTCTCAGTTAATGGGCCGCTCAAAGATACGTCACCCGCTGTCATGAGACACGGCACGGATACTGTCGACGAGCCCTGGCTGTAGATTGCATCACTGGCAATCGAATTGGCCATGATGTTGCAGCCGACAAGATTGAGCATGGCACTGCCAGATACGTAAACAGACTGCGGCGCTGCGGGATCAAGCGCGATCACGCAGGCGTTTGCGGCTGTTTCAAATGTGGCCACTGAGCGCGTCGAAACCGACACCGGCGAGGAATCAAACAGGCCCGTGAAGTAGCGCGTCTCATGCCGACTTAGCAGCACCTCTACCGAATGGTTATCTTGATGTATTCCGGACGTCGGCGGGGTGTTTAGAACAAGCGTGTCTCTCGAAGAATCAAAGTCGTTCTTCATAGCCGCCGCCGTGGCGGCAGTTGTTACAACGTTTAGGTCACTGCCGGCTCTTTCCTCAACAGCGGCTGCGTAAGCAGCGACGTCCGCCATCTGTTGAAGGCGCACCTGATCGAAATACCATCCGCCAATTTCTACACCAAAGGCTGCCCCAGCAATCACGACTGGCGCCGTGAGGGCGAAAAGCATCGTGATGTTTCCGCCATTGTCGCGGAAACATCGCAACCACTTATCTTGCGCCTTCGCCCGCCGTAACATGATTTAGCCCTACTGAAATACGCCAGTTCGAACAGGATTGTACCAACGCGGATTTACGTCCGGTAAAAGTATGTGGTTAGAGGGCAATTTACCATAGAACTGTATCCATCGGGTCGATGGGGATGACGAGCAACTTGTTAGAAACGATCAAGTTTGGGCAGAGAAATAGCCGTACCTGAGTCGGCGCCGCCATTCGAGGCCAATAATTTTCGAAATTGCTCAGCTTCGTTCTTGGTCAAAGCGAGGCTCGGAAAGCATGGTGACTATCTTCCAAAAAGTTGGGTGCGACAAACAGCGTGGTCGTGCCATGCCGTTTGTAGTCATGGGTCATGGTGCCCGCGCGGCGCTTCTTCATCGGCAAGCCGGGCTGGGTGCGGTCAAGCGCCTGGGGCAGGCCATCGACGCCCTCGTGCATGAAGCGCTTCTGCCAACGCCACACGCAAGTCTTAGAGCCCGACCGAAAAGAAGGTAGGCAATATCAATAAGTTCTGATTCTCTGGATTTGCGAGAAACGGAGATTCGGATGCCTTGGGATGATATTGCCCGCGTCGAGCATAGACGCAAATCGTCGCGCTATCCAAGCGATTTGACGGAACAAGAGTGGTCTTTATTGGCCCCGTTACTGCCGCCTGCCAAACGTGGCGGTCGCCCGCGCACAACGTCGATGCGAGCCGTGGTGAATGCGATCCTGTATATTGCGTCCTCGGGTTGCCAGTGGCGGATGTTGCCGAAGGACTTTCCTCCGATGACGACCGTTCAGGGCTATTTCTATGATTGGCGTAGCAGCGGTCTATGGCAGAAGATCAATCACCTGCTCGTCATGGCGGCACGCGAATTGGAGGGTCGTGAAGCCAGCCCCTCAGCCGGCGTCATCGACAGTCAAAGCGTCAAAACGACCGAAAGTGGCGGTGTTCGTGGCTATGATGCTGGTAAGAAGATCAAGGGTCGCAAGCGGCATATCATCACCGACACCCTGGGGCTGCTGCTATTTGTCGTCATCCATGCGGCGGATGTTCAGGATCGTGATGGTGCCCCCGCTGTGCTTCGCGCCATTCGTTACCACTTCCCCTGGCTGCGCCACGTCTTCGCCGACGGGGGCTACGCGGGTGACAAACTTAAGGGGGCTATGAAGGGCCACGGAGACTGGACCATCGAGATCATAAAGCGTAGCGACGCCGCAAAGGGCTTTGAGATCCTGCCGCGTCGCTGGGTCGTCGAGCGTACCTTCGCATGGCTGGGCCGATGCAGACGCCTGGCCAAGGATTGGGAGACGACCCTCCAAAGCGCAACCACATGGACAGTCATTGCCAGCGTCAGGCTCTTGACCCGCAGGCTGGCAAGGCACTGCTATGTCTCATGAACTTTTGAGTCGGGCTTTAAGAGTTTACGCTTGAGGGCTACAGGAAAACATCAGGATGGTTATGCCTCATATCACCCCCGTCGAACCTCTTGCCGCCTCTGTCTCTGAACCGGAGGAAGGCCGTAGGCCGACGATGGTTTCAGAGCCAGAGGCGGCGTCGCCCGAGCTTTTGGTGCGTCCTGTCCGTCGCAATCTGAGCGCAGAATATAAGCTGCGCATCTTGGCGGAAGCCGACAAGGCGGCCGGCATTCCAGGTGCAATAGGGGCTATCATACGCCGTGAAGGGCTGTATTCGTCGGCCTTGACAGATTGGCGGCGGCTTCGTGACGCTGGCTCTCTCGGCGCGCTTGGACCTGTCAAACGCGGCCCTAAAGCGGTCGAACCCAACCCATTGAGCAAGGCGAATGCGGAGCTTTTGCGGGAGAACAAGCGTCTGGCCCGACAGCTTGAACGTAAGCGGTGTTTCGCTCACACCTTGACGGCGTAGTTGCAAGGGAGAAGGTGGTCGATCTGGCTTTGCTTATGTCCGCCCGCGATGGCCCTTAGGGTGTTGGTCAGGTAGGCATGGGGATCGATGCCGTTCAGTTTGCACGTTTCGATCAGTGACGCGATGATGGCCCAGTTTTGAGCGCCGGCGTCATGGCCTGCAAAGAGAGCGTTTTTCCGGTTCAGGGCGATAGGCCGGATCGTGCGTTCAACAGTGTTGTTGTCCAGCTCGACGCAGCCGTCGTCGAGGAACTGGCAGAGGCCGCCCCAGTATTTGGCGATGTAATTCAATGCCTCGCCAAGCGGCGATTTGGCGGCGACACGGCTGCGGTGATTGTTGAGCCATGCCTCTATATCGGCCACTACGGGGCCAGATCGTAATTGTCGTGCAGCCAGACGCACCGCCGGATCGCTACCGCGGATGTCCGCTTCGATCTTGTAGAGATCGGCGATGCGCCTGAGGCCCTCTTCGGCGATTGGCGCCGGACCGGCGCGGGTAATCTCAAACAGCTTACGACGGGCATGCGCCCAGCAATAGGCCAGCCGGATTGCCGGGCCGATACGGTCGGGTGCGATCAGGCGATTGTAACCAGCATAGCCGTCGACCTGCAGAATGCCGGTGAAGCCCTGCAAGATATGTTCGGCATACTGCCCGCCACGCCCGGGCGCGTAGGTGAAGGCGACACCAGGCGGCGCCGCACCGTTCCACGGTCGGTCATCGCGGGCCAGGGCCCAGAAGTATCCGGTTTTTGTTTTACGTGCGCCGGGATCAAGTACCGGGGCGCGGGTTTCATCCATAAAGAGCTTGGTGGATTGCTTCAGATTGGCGATCAGGGCGCCCCACACCGGGCGCAACTCGAACGCGGCCCGGCCAACCCAGTCAGCCAGCGTAGACCGGTCAAGGTCAACGCCTTGGCGGCTATAAATCTGGGCCTGCCGATACAGGGGCAGATGGTCGGCATACTTACTGACCAGCACATGAGCCACAGTCGCCTCAGTCGGCAGGCCACCGGGAACGAGGCGCGCCGGAGCAGAGGCTTGAGTTATGCCATCCGTGCAGGCCCGGCAGGCATATTTGGGGCGGCGGGTGACGATGACGCGGAACTGCGCCGGGATCACGTCCAGCCGCTCGCACCTGTCTTCACCAATGCAATGTAAGCCGTTGCCGCAGGCACAGAGCAGACTGTCAGGCTCAATAACCTCTTCGATGCGGGGCAGATGGCCGGGTAAGGCCCCGCGATTGCCAGCGCGAGACTTTGCAGCCCGTTTACCACAAGGCGCATCGGCCTCTTCCTCAGCATGGATCGCGGCGATAGCGGTTTCAAGGTCTTCCAGGGCCAGTTCAAACTGACCCGGCTCGGCCTTCTCGGATTTGCGCCCGAAGGCGGCCTGCCTGAAGGCGGCGACCAGCTTCTCCAATCGCTCGATCCGGTCATCCTTGCGCAGATTGCGGGCCTCAGAAGCCACCAGCATGGCTTTGAGAACCGCTATATCATCAGGCAAATTGGCGGGGTTGAGCATGACGGCAATCTAACAAAATCCGCTTTTACCTTCCTGCCTAAAATGCCCCCCGAGTCATCTTGTCGCAGCTATTCCACCGCCTCCGGTGCACGCGCCTCCAGGGCCCGGACTCGGCGCCAGTCCAGCCCCGAGAACAACGCCTCAAACTGAGCATGGCTAAGGCTCATAAGTCCGTCCTTGATCGCCGGCCAGGTGAACACATGCGCCTCCAGCCGTTTATAGGCCATCACCAGTCCGGTGCCGTCCCAATAGAGCAACTTCAGGCGGTCCGCCTTGCGCGACCGGAAGACGAAGACCGTGCCGGTGAAGGGGTCTTTGTGCAATTGGTTCTTCACCAGTGCGGCAAGACCATCATGCCCTTTACGGAAGTCGATTGGCTTGGTCGCCACCATGATCCGTACCCGGTTTGACGGGAAGATCATACCGACGCCATCATGGCACACGCAACTGCCGCAATACGATCTGCTGAAGCGTCGTCTTCAAGACGGATCGTCACATTCCCGACCACGATCTCAGGCCTGATAGCCGGATGCGTAGCCGCGACCGGGGCCGGTTCGCTGACCACCAGAGCGCTAAATTCAACGTCGTCCTCAGGCGCCGGCAAGATCAACTTGCCCCTCCGCGCCAAGGTGCGCCATGAAGACAGGTGGTTCGCCTTTACCCCGGCACGGCGCGCCACTTCATTGACGCTTACCCCAGGCCGCAAGGTCTCTGCAACAAGCCGCGCCTTGACCTCATCCGGCCATCGGCGCGAACGCCGGGTCCCACTGCGGACCGCCCTTCCAGTGAGAATCTCCGGTGTAGTCTCCATGGAGAAAGTCCCTCTCGTTCAACTCTGAACAAGCCATGCGCAGATCAATGCCGAAAAGGGAACGTGGGGGCAGAACACCGCTTACGCTTGAACGCGCAGAGACGGTCATAGATATTCAAAAAAAAGTGGCAGCTTTGCTGGGCTTACCGCCCTTGAGCGGCGAGGAGCCCTGATGGATGTCGTAGCGGGTTTGGCTGTTGGCTGTGGCGTAATGGGCGCTTGCCTAACCGCACTCGGCTTGTCGAAAGCCAGTTTCCATCGGCGCCGGGCCAAAGCCCTCCATCCGCTTGAAGACAAAGCTCCGCGTCCAAGACCCCCGCGGGCCCTATCTGATCTGGAGCGCGACGGCATTCTCGCGCTTTTGCATGAACCCCAATTTGCCGATCTCGCGCCCGCCGAGATCTATGCGACCTTGCTGGACCAGGGAATCTACCACTGCTCCATACGCACCATGTACCGCGTCCTTCACGATAATGACGAGGTTAAAGAGCGCCGACGCCAATTACGTCATCCAGTCTACAAGAAGCCTGAGCTGCTCGCAGAAAAGCCCAATGAAGTCTGGTCGTGGGACATAACGAAACTGATGGGACCAGCCAAGTGGACCTACTTTTATCTATATGTAATCATTGATATATTCAGCCGGCGAGTTGTCGGCTGGTATGTCGCAGATTGTGAAAGCGCCAACCTGTTCAAGCTGCTCTTTCATGACGCTGTCCAAAAGCATGATATACCAGCAGATCAACTGACCCTCCATGCGGACAGGGGGCCGTCTATGAAAGCCAAGGCGACTGCACTTATGTTGGCAGATCTCGGCGTCACGAAGTCACACAGCAGGCCCTATACTTCGAACGACAATCCTTTCTCGGAAAGCCACTTCAAAACGTTGAAGTACCAACCTCAGTTCCCGAAGAGGTTCGGCTGCATCCAGGACGCCAAAGCCTTCTGCCAGCATTTCTTCAGCTGGTACAATCAAGACCATCACCATGCCGGAATTGGACTGATGACGCCAAATCAAGTCCATTTCGGCAAGGTCGATGCCATCTACGACGAGCGCCAAAAGACCCTTAGCCTGGCTTTTCAAGCCAACCCCGACCGTTTCGTCAACAAAGCCGCTACCGCCGCAAAAGCCGATCGCCGCCTGGATAAATCCCCCGGCCAAAACGCTGGAAATCCAAGTCTAAACTACGAAACACGATGTCTCAAAGTCGTTGACACGTTCCGCAGACCGTAGCGCGCGCTTTCTGAGAACGGGATGCAATGCCAGGGCTGTTCGTGATTTCCATCGGCGCGCGGCACTTTCGTTCCCGCCCAACCCGGCACAGTAATTTTTATCGGCTGCGGTGCAGGCCTGTCGCCGAACTGACGAAATTTCACCAAGGGCATTCCGGTCCTCCTAAAAGTTAACTCCAAGCGGTCCGTACCGCTTGTTTCGTGAACCCTCGATGAACGATTGTTAAGGTATCTGCCGCATCTCCTGACTCTGCCGTCATCACCGGTCAACGCGCCAAAGTATCGCTGATCCGACGAATCGCCGAATAAATTATTGCGACCATCTATGGTCTCTATCGCAGACGAGGCAGTCGAAGTCGCGACGAATGAACGCTTGGATGAACCAGTATGAACGTGCTGCTCAAATCCCGTTCATATCGCCGCAGCTATACATGTTCCCTGAAACGCGACGATAGACGCCGCGCTGCCAACTTCTGGAAATACACGAATGTCGAACTTTCTGACCAAGACCATGAACCTGAAAATCGTCACCCTGTCCGTCGCGGCCCTGGCCGCGGCCAGCTTGGCGGTCCCGAGCCTCGCCTCGGCACAAAGCTGCTACGATCACATGAAGGCCAACAGCACTGACGGCGCTATTCTTGGTGCCCTGGCCGGCGCAGCCGTCGGTAACGGTGTCAGCAGTCACCACAGCAAGGGCGCCGGCACACTTATCGGCGCCTTCCTTGGAGCGGCGGTCGGCTCCAACGTCGCTCGCGAGGCCACCCAATGCCGCTATACCTCGAATCGTACCGATTACCGCCAGGGTTACGGCAATGGCGGCTATAACAATGGCTACGCCGGTGGCGGTTATGGCGACCGTGGTTATAGCAATCGCGGTTATGCTGACCAAGGCTATGACGCCGCGCCGCCGCGCGAAACGGTCTATCGCGAACGCACATATAACCAGACGCCGGCCTATTATGGCGGCTATTCGCAACGCCGCTATGCTGAGACCACAAGCTACCGCGCGGGCAATGGCTATGGCCGCAGCTACGGCTATCGCCGCCACGACGATGGCGATGAAGCCAACGTCTGGTAGGCCAGCGGGAATTTCTAATGGAAACCTCTTAATAACTAATCCGGTCTAGGATGAATTCCTGTCCTTGGTTGCGAGGGCGCCAGAATATTCCTAGTGTGAGTAAGAGAACGAATTTGTCAAAATCTTCGCATACCCCAGCCGAAGACCCAACTTCGTCAAGTCATACTAGTTTGGTTTCTGTGCCATATCTTGTAATGGCTCCAGTGGCTTCCCCCGAGGCTAAATCTCAACGGCGTGAGGAAAGATCATGGTTTCATTTTACCAATTTGAAGGTAGAGGCAGCTATCTTTCTACTTATCGCCTTGACCTTTGCAGCTGTACTGGGGCAGGGCGCGGTCACTGACAAGACTCTCGACATCACGCCTCTATCCAGTCGATATTATCCATATGTTTTTAGCGACAAGGATAATGGCGGCAAGTCTACCACAACAGTCGAGCCGGGGCATACCCTTAACTGGTCTTGTAATCTTCGGGCGGGGTTTGCCTATCCCTATTGCGGATATGGCCTCTATTTGGGCGCAACCCCGGACGCCAAGGGGCTAGATTTTAAACATTTTCAGGACATAACCATTCGCCTCAACTACCACGGCAAGGGCGATCACCTAAAGCTGATGTTGAAAAATAAACTTCCAGCAGCACTTCGCGCAAAGGTGACGGGCGACACTGACATGTCGCTGGTAACAGAGTTCAATGTCGTCAACGGCGAAAACGTGGTTCATCTGAAGAAGGATCAACTGGCCATTGAGGGTTGGTGGATCGCGAGCAACAAGCTGACGCCGGAGGAAGCGAAACCGCTGTTTGATAATGTGGTAGCCGTTGCCGTCAGTTCGGGTGACAACGCGCCTTTAGGCGAATTTGATGTCTCGGTTCATAGCATCAAATTTGAAGGTGTCTCCATTTCGACGAAGCAATGGTACCTTGTCATATTGGGTGTCTGGTTAGTATTGACGGGTGCGTTTCTGGTTTATCGCTTTCTGGGCTTGCGGCGCGGTTATGAAGCTCGCCAGCGCCAGCAAACGAAGGAAAGCGAAGCTTTGGCTTCCGCTCGCGCCGCTGCAGAGGCCGCCAGTCTCGCTAAGTCGCAATTCCTTGCGAATATGAGCCATGAGCTAAGGACGCCGCTGAACGCCATTCTCGGTTACGCCCAACTTTTGAAAAATGGTGACCTCACGTCTGAACAACGATTATCGGCTGCGGATACGATCGAGCATAGCGGCGAACACCTGCTGACAGTTATCAATGATGTTCTCGACCTGGCAAAGGTTGAGGCAGGGAAGATGGAACTGGTCAGTGGACCGGTCGATATCCGGGCGTGTGTCCAAAATGTTGCTCAAATGATCCGCCTACGCGCCGAGGAAAAAGGGCTGCATTTTACGGTCGGCGTTTCTGATGATGTTCCACAAAATATCGTCGCCGATGAGAAGCGTATCCGCCAAGTCTTGATCAACCTGCTTGGCAATGCCGTTAAATTTACTGAAGCTGGCGAAGTGCGGCTGGAGGTCTCAGTTGTTTCGATAGGGGACGCTAATGTTCGCCTTCGCTTCGCCATCACTGACAGCGGAATAGGCATTCGGGCCGACCAGTTTGATCGGGTTTTTCGCGCGTTCGAGCAAGCTGGTAATGCCATTGATCGTAGCGGCGGCACAGGGCTGGGCCTCAGCATTACTCACCAGATAGTGCAAATGATGAGCGGAACCATCCGGGTCGAGAGTACACTCGGTTGCGGTAGCAGTTTTACTGTTGAAGCATCATTCCCGCTTACGAGGCACGGTACAGTGACTCAGACGGCAAGGTTGGCGCACCGGGCTCAAGAAACTGCCCCCGCTGACCAGGATATTGCCGTGGAGATGTCAGCTCCGTCCGGCGAAATAATGGACCGGCTCCTCGCCTTTGCGCGGAGCGGAAATATGCGAGGTGTTCGCAAAGAGATACCTGCCATCATAGCCTCTGGCACTCAGTATCAAGCCTTTGCCGAGCGCCTTGACGCATTAGCGGCCGCTTATCAGACCCCTGCCGTTCTGCGGTTGATAGAGCAGCATGCTCAGGAAAGGGACGCCGCGTAGCGGTGTCGAGTACAGTAATGGAACAAGCGCGTATTCTCGTTGTTGACGATAACCCAGCCAACTTAAAGCCCGACTCAAAAGTTCATGAGACATAGCAGTGCCTTGCCAGCCTGCGGGTCAAGAGCCTGACGCTGGCAATGACTGTCCATGTGGTTGCGCTTTGGAGGGTCGTCTCCCAATCCTTGGCCAGGCGTCTGCATCGGCCCAGCCATGCGAAGGTACGCTCGACGACCCAGCGACGCGGCAGGATCTCAAAGCCCTTTGCGGCGTCGCTACGCTTTATGATCTCGATGGTCCAGTCTCCGTGGCCCTTCATAGCCCCCTTAAGTTTGTCACCCGCGTAGCCCCCGTCGGCGAAGACGTGGCGCAGCCAGGGGAAGTGGTAACGAATGGCGCGAAGCACAGCGGGGGCACCATCACGATCCTGAACATCCGCCGCATGGATGACGACAAATAGCAGCAGCCCCAGGGTGTCGGTGATGATATGCCGCTTGCGACCCTTGATCTTCTTACCAGCATCATAGCCACGAACACCGCCACTTTCGGTCGTTTTGACGCTTTGACTGTCGATGACGCCGGCTGAGGGGCTGGCTTCACGACCCTCCAATTCGCGTGCCGCCATGACGAGCAGGTGATTGATCTTCTGCCATAGACCGCTGCTACGCCAATCATAGAAATAGCCCTGAACGGTCGTCATCGGAGGAAAGTCCTTCGGCAACATCCGCCACTGGCAACCCGAGGACGCAATATACAGGATCGCATTCACCACGGCTCGCATCGACGTTGTGCGCGGGCGACCGCCACGTTTGGCAGGCGGCAGTAACGGGGCCAATAAAGACCACTCTTGTTCCGTCAAATCGCTTGGATAGCGCGACGATTTGCGTCTATGCTCGACGCGGGCAATATCATCCCAAGGCATCCGAATCTCCGTTTCTCGCAAATCCAGAGAATCAGAACTTATTGATATTGCCTACCTTCTTTTCGGTCGGGCTCTTAGGGGTACTGGTTGATCACCTTGAACTGCATAGCTATGAAGTCTTCGTTGCCCTTGGAGGCTTAGAGGCCCTGGAGCGCGTGCGTTTCGCGTATCCGGATATCATCTTGCTCGACGTGATGATGCCTGGCTTGGATGGGTTTGAAACCTGTCGTCGATTGAAGGCACAAACTTACACTCGGGATATCCCCGTTATCTTCATGACGGCACTGAATGACGTGAAGAGCAAAGTCACGGGCTTCGCAACTGGCGGAGTCGATTATATCAGTAAGCCTTTTCAGGTCGAAGAACTTCTGGCTCGCGTACGGACGCACATTACATTGCGTAGATCGCAATTAGAGCTATCTGCACGGAACGCCGAACTGGAAAAAGAAATCGCCGCTCGGCATCAAGTTGAGGACTCACTTAGAGCCTCCGAAAGTCGCCATCGCCGCCTCTTTGAAACCGCCGGTGACGGAATTTTGGTGATTGATTGCGAATCGAACACTGTCCACGATCTAAACGCCCAGTGCGGGCGAATGCTCGGCGGGTCTGCAAAGGATATCCGTGGCAGCGGTTTGCACGAAATTCCGGCATTCCAAGCGATGGGTGGTGGCAGAGCCATCGCTGAAGCCTTGCGCAAAGATGGTAAAGTGAAATGGGACGAATGGTTCTGGCAGAAGGCCGATGGCAGCACAGTCTGTGTCGAAGTCCTCGGAACAACCTACCGTGCCAACAATCGTGTATTAGCGCAATGTACTCTTCGCGACATTGGATTGCGGAAGGAAGCTGAGGCTCGTGTCAGTTATCTGGCCATGCATGACGCGTTAACAGGATTACCCAATCGCACGCTCCTAGTGGACAGACTTACCCAAGCGATTGCCCATGCTCGCCGGGACCAAACGCAGGTTGGCATCTTGCTTCTCGACCTTGACCATTTCAAACATATAAATGATAGCTTGGGACATTTCGTTGGTGACAACTTACTGGAAGAAGTTTCGCAAAGGCTACGCAGTGTGCTTCGTGAAGGTGACACGCCGGCTCGTCTCGGGGGTGATGAGTTTGTCATTGCAGCTTGCGGGCTGAACGGGGCGGAAGATGCCGAGGCGTTGGCCGGACGCATAATGGAAGCGTTGAAGCCGGTCTTTCAAATTAATGGTCACAACCTTCATGTCGGCACAAGCATTGGCATCAGCCTTTTTCCAGGCGACGGTGATAATCCAGCGGCCCTTCTCCAGGCTGCCGACACTGCGATGTATCACGCAAAAAAGAAGGGGCGCGGAACGTACCGATTGTTCACTCATGATCTCACCATGGCGGCTGAACGCTGGTATGCCCTTTCCAATGATCTACATGGCGCGTGCGAACGTGGTGAGTTTGTGCTGCATTATCAACCACAAATCCAAGTCCAAAATTCAAGCATAAGCGGATTCGAAGCTTTGCTCAGGTGGAACCATCCGACGGAAGGCATGATCGAACCCGGTCTTTTCATTCCCTTGCTTGAAGAGCATGGTCGGATGGTCGAGGTTGGCCGCTGGGTGCTAAGGACAGCATGTGCGCAAAATGCCGCTTGGCAGGCTCTTGGCCTGCCGAAAGTTCGGATGGCTGTCAATCTGTCCGCACAACAGTTCTATAGAGGTGATATTGTACGCAATGTGCGCGAAGCGCTAGACGAGTCTGGCCTTGCACCTGAATGGCTTGAGCTTGAACTCACCGAAAGCCTGACGCTGGATGATACCGACCTAACGCTTCGTGTCATGGACGAATTGAAGGCCATGCGGGTGAGGCTGTCGCTTGATGATTTTGGCACGGGGTGGTCGTCGCTCGCCTATTTGAAACGTTTTCCCCTTGATCGGATAAAAATCGATCGATCTTTCGTGCGCGACATTATCCATGATCAAAGCACTGCCGCTATCGTGCATAGTATCCTCGAGCTGGCACGTCAGTTAGGCCTTGATTGCGTCGCTGAGGGTGTTGAGACTCAAGCACAGCTTGAACACCTTCGTGATGAGCAATGTGCCGAGATTCAGGGTTTTCTCTTCAGCAAAGCGATTGATGCTCTGGCCGTACCGGCTTTGTTAGCGCAAAAGAGTCACATGGTTGATTTTGCGAAGACGCAGGCCACGGGTTTGCGTCAGGTCACATCTGCATCAGGATCTATGACGTGACATGTGTTACATTTTCGGCATTGTTTGTTAACGCACATGTCGTGAAATTTATTGCGGTAAACCGGGCCGGATCGGGCCATCGAGCAATGCGCGGGCGACGCTTTAAGCGCAATCGCTAGAAGACCTACGCCATTCGATCTGTAGAGCAAGATCAGTCAATGGGGGTGTGCGGGGGCGAGACCGGCCGGTACTTTGAAAACTTGAGCAGGCGCATGTAGTGTCGTGCCGGCAGTTCGATGAGGTGATGCAAGGTCATCGCCGCTGGAATGACGCCGATGACCAGTCCGGCCCAAAGCCAGACCGGCATTGCGTCGGGATTGATATGCGCGACCTTTTGCAGGCCTTCGACATAAACCAACTGCCAGGGGATGCAGATCATGTAGATCGCGAAGCTTACCTCCCCGAGATAGACTAAAAATCCCTGCGACAGGACCGACGATCCCACCTTTGCCGCCAGTCCCAAACCGAGGATCAGCGTCGCGCAAAACAGAACGGAAACCAGGTCAGGACCATGAAGCAGAACGGTTGTGATAAGCCCCGTCAAACCAACCGCGGCCATAGTTAGCGCAATCAAGCTGGATAAATTCGTTGTGGACCGCCAGACGAGCCACATAGCGCAGCCAAGAGCAAAGCACGGCACAATACGGAGCGCGCCCCAGAACATGGTAGCCTCGGTAAGCGGAAATCCGGCGAACATCGGAAACAGCAAATACAGCGCGACGAGGAGTAGGACTGCGAGCCCAACGGCGAGGAATGGCCTTGCCCAAAGCGCGATGGCCGCGGTGGCAAAAACGGGAAAGGTCAGATAGGCGAACCATTCGGCGGAGATCGACCAGGACGGATGATTCCAGCCGCCATGTGGTGCCAAACCCCAGGCTTGGGTCAGGGTCAGGTGGGCGGGCAGAGACGACCAGATGATCAACTTGTCTCCAGCGTGAACACCGACAAGGGCGAGCGCACCGATCAACAGGCCAAGTCCGGCAATGATCGCTACGTGCATCGGATAGATGCGCGCGAGGCGTGCCCAGATGAAGTCGCGGTAGCCGAAGCGTTTGGCTTTGAAGCTCTCCAGATAGACGTGACTGAGGATAAAGCCCGACAACACGAAGAAGAGTTCGACGCCTAGATATCCCTTGGCAACAAAGTCCGGCCGAACGGGTTGCAGGTTTGGCCAAAAATGGTAGGCGACCACCCACATGGCCGCGAAGAAGCGCAGACTGGTCAGCGGGCGCAAGTCCTGCGGTCTCGTAATAGAAATGTCCTTGTCGTGCGTCATATCGGGCCCCCGAAGACCTTTTTAAGATTTGTTAGAGCGCTGATGGTGGTTCCATCATGCCGAAGGCAGCGACCAGCGCGAGAACGGCGAGCCCGGCCAAGGTTTCCAGGATGAGGCTCCGCCGCAGAGCCTTGATTGCGCCGGTCGTGTCATTGGCCGCGAGCGAGATTTCTAGCGCGGGCGTAAGCCTGAACCTGTTGAGACCGGCCAGGATCAGCATCCCGGCGAAGATGATGACCTTGATGGTGAGCAGGATGCCGTAGGTTGACTGGAATATCTGTCCAATATGGCTAACCCCAATCAGGAAGTAGCTGTTGATCAGGCCTGAGACCACGAGCACCGCGACGAGGGCAGAACCCATCCCGGAGAAGTTCTTCAGAGCGTCGAACAGCGCGGTTTGCTGTTCCAGGTCCTGAGCCTTGGGCAGGCAGAGCAAGGCCAGGAACGCTGCCAGCGCGCCCAGCCAGACGCCTGCCGCTATCATGTGCGCAATATCGGCGATCAGATGGACCCAGCCGCCGGCACCTTCCGTCGATGCGCCATGGCCCGTCCAGGCGAAACTGGCGAGCAGAACTACGCCCAATAGGCATGTTACCTGCCACAGGCACCGTGACGGCTTTATGATTATGACGGTCAGGAACGTGACGAAGCTCAAGGCAATGCGTGCGGCGATGGCATGGCCCCAATGGGTGTCGGTCAGGACGACTGACACAGACGGGATGTCGAGCTTGTCGAGCGTGATACCGTTCATGGTGGCGGCCTGGGCAGCCAGCGACAGCAAGGCGCCTAAGAACAGGAGCAGACTGCTGCCAACGAGGAGGGGCTTCGGCCAGCGCAGAGCGCTGGCCGAAGCATTACCTTTGGGCGGAAGAAGCGTGAGATAAAACAGGGCAGCCCCGAACAGGCCGGTTGCCCCTGCATATTGCACAAACCTCGCGATACTTACCGCCCACATGTTGGTCGTCCTACTTTACGGTGCCAAATCTACTTTACACTAAAGGTGAATTCGCCGGTCGTGCGGTGACCGTCGTCAGTTGTCACAGCGTGCCACGACACCTTGTAGGTGCCGGCCATCAGCTTGCCTTTGACGGGCGCGGTGAGCATCATGCCGCTGGAATCGACGGCGGGCGTGACATCGACCTTCATGCCGTCGCCCATGGTGACGTCGAAGCCCGAGAGCTTCGGCGCCAGCTTTTCATTGAAGTGCAGCATGATCGAGGTGGGTGAAGCCACCGTCGAACTGGCGGCCGGCATGGCACTTTGCAGCTTGGCATGCGCATCAGCCACGGTAGCCACAAGGGCGGCGGCCATTAGGGTTGCGGACGCGAGGAACAGGTTGAGTTTTTTCATGTTAGTCTCCTTTGGGTTTGGGATTGTTTGAGATTTAGAACATCCACCGGATGCCGAAGCTTAAGCGGGTGTCCGTTGGTTTTTCGCCACGCAGGCGGGCGTAATCGGCCGTCTTGCCGAACTTCTGCCGATAGGTCAGATCGACATAGGGTGCGAATTCACGGCGAATTTCATAACGGGTCTGTACGCCGATACTGGCGTCGGTCAGACCCGTCCCAAGCCCCTCAACGGCGTCGTTCTTACTGTTCACGTTCATCTCGAAACGTGGCTTCATGATGAGGCGCTGGGTGATCAGCCAGTGATTTTCATAGCGAAGACGACCAGATATTGCGCCGTCGTCTCGCAAGAAGACGTGGGCCTCGGTATCGAAGAAATAGGGAGCCATACCCGTCATACCCGCGGCGAGGAAGGTATGCGCCTTTCCGCCGGGAACGTCGGGTTTTAAATCCGCCCGGACGCCGACCTGCGCATCCCAATAGGTTGCGACATGACGGCCATAGAGCGCCCACAGTTCGCCTTTGTCAGTTTTGCCGTCGGTGATTTCGCCTTCGCTCTTCAGCCATAAACGATTGGTATCGCCACCCGCCCAGCCGTCGAAGTCCCAAGTGCCGGTGGTCAGGCCGTTGTGTTGTGAGAGGTCGGTTTCCAGCGTGAACATGTGATGGAGGCCGGGTTTGTGCATATTGGCCACGGCATCGAGGGCAGCGGGCTGATCGGCATGGGCCGAGGCCGCCACAAGGCCGAGACCGAGTGCGGCAAGGGCTGCGAATTTCAGATTAGTGCGCATGGGAAGCCTCCTTGCTGGTGGTTACAGACCCACTCATATCCATGCCGCCCATGTTCATGCCGCCCATGTTCATGCCGTCCATCTTCATTGGGGCGGGCTTGGGTTCGGGCGCACCCTTCTTTTTGACGGCTGCCACCTTTTTCTTTGGAGGAGGCGCCTTGGCTGCCGGCTTCTTGCTCATGTCCATTCCAGCCATGCCGTTCATGGCGTCAGGCGTAGACGCCGTCGGCTTGGCGTCCGGCGCGGTCATGACCATGGGAGGGCCAGGTGGCGGGCCTTGGTCGTTGGCGCCCATATCCATGCCCGGCATGGCCGAACCCGTGGCTCCGCTTGGTTGGGCTGCTTTTGCGTCTGGCGTTGGCATCTGCATCCCGCTCATGTCATTGGGTTTGGTGAGTGGCGCGGAAGGGCTAGCGGACTGACTCATGTCCATGCCCTTCATATCGCCCGACGTGCCGGACGTGGGTGACTTGCCCATATCCATTCCGGACATGCCGCTCATACCCTTCATGTCCCCTATGGCAGACGGCATGGACGCGGGAGGCGGGGCGCCCGGCTTTTCGACGACGAGGTCGGTCATCATGCCGGACAGCATGTGGTACATGAGGTGGCAGTGGAACGCCCAGGTGCCTTCATTATCAGCCGTCAGGATTACTGATACGGTTTGTCCGGGAGGCACAATAACGGTGTGCTTGTTCGGTAGCTTGTCCATGGGCTGGCCATTTTCCAACTGAACGAACATGCCGTGAAGGTGCATCGGGTGCGCCATCATGCTGTCATTCACCAGGATCAGGCGGACGCGTTCGTTGTAGGCGACATGGATGCCAACATTCGGATCGAACGTCTTGCCGTTGATCGTCCAGACATAGCGTTCCATATTGCCGTCGAGATGAACGGTGATTTCGCGTGTCGGTTCGCGGGTATCTCCCTGCGTGTCGCGATAGATGAGATCATTGTAGTTGAGGATCTTGGTACCTTCGGGCGCATGGGCATCGGCCCAGCCGCTCGGTCCGTCCATGGCTGACATGTCCATTTTCGGGTCTTCCATCATCATCATGCTCATATTCATATCGGACATGGTGAGGATGGAACGCGGACGCTGAGCGGGCATGTCGCCCTTCATACCGTCACGCGGCGCCAGGGTGCCGATGGCAAAACCCGTGCGGTCGATCGGTTCGGCTGCGATCGTGTAGGCCTTGTCGTCCTTTGGTTCGACGATGACATCATAGGTTTCGGCATTGCCGATGCGGAACTCATCGATGCTGACCGGTTCGACCGGCTGACCATCGGCGGCAACCACCGTCATTTTCAGACCGGGAATGCGCACATCATACATGGTCATGGAGGCGGCATTGATGAAGCGAAGGCGCACCTTTTCGCCCGGCTTGAAAAGGCCGGTCCAATTCTGAGTGGGGCTTTCGCCATTGACAATGAAAATATAGCCCTCAACATCGGCGAGGTCATTGGGGCTCATATTCATCCTGCCCCACTGGCCTGCTTTTTTGAGCGCCTTGCCGAGGCCCATCTTGCCGACCTCGGAGAAGAAGTCGCCCAGGGTACGGCGATGATAGGCGTAATAGTCCGAGGACATTTTAAGGTGAGCCTCGATAGAGCGGGCGGGCTCAAGGCTCTCGTCTGACAGAACGACGGTGTAATCGCGGTCTGATTTCACATCCTCGGCCGCATCCTGCGATCCGGGTGCCGGAGCGATGACGATGGCACCGAACAGGCCATCCTGCTCCTGCCCCATCGAGTGGGCGTGATACCAGTAGGTGCCCGATTGCTTGATATGGAAGCGATAGGTGAAGGTCTGGCCGGGCCGTATGCCGTCAAAGCCGTTGAAGCCTGGAACGCCATCCTGAGACGCAGGCACCAGCAGTCCGTGCCAGTGAATCGACGAGTCCTCATTCATGGTATTGGTGACGTGGATGATGGCATCATCGCCATCGGTGAAGCGCAGAACGGGGCCGGGACTGGTGCCATTAACGGTGATGCGGCTGCGGGGCTTGCCTGCAACCTCAACCATCTGGCGGGCGATGGTGAGGTTATATTCCTGAACATGGTGGGCCGGTGCGGCCTGAGTGAGCGATGGCCATAAAATCAAAGCCAGAAGGCCAAATAGTAAGCCAGTTACTGGGCCAGACACCAGCGAGAGCGGATGTTTCATGATATTAATCCTGAGGAGAAGGGAATGCGGTGCGCCAACATACGCACAGCGTCTAAGAGCTCAGGATCAGGCGCGTGGTGGCCTTTTTTGCGTATCGGCAAGGCGTGAGGGCAGGGCGCGCGCCATTAGCCATTCTACAGCGGATGTCTGCATAGGGAAAAGCACCGGAAGCACGGCGGCCAGAGCGGAAGGTGTGGCCGGGCAATGGCTGAGGGGGCAATTGCAGCCGTATGAACAACAGCCGCCGTCCATAGGGTTGGACGCCTTTTTCGCAGAGATGTCTCTGGCGGTCTGTGCCTTCATGGCTTTGGCGCAATCGGCGCTCATGGCCGCAGCGGAGACTTGTGCCATTGCTGACCCGTTATGACCGGAATGTGCCGTCATGGCCTGAGCATGCAAAGGCGCTGTGATCGTCGCGAAGACGAAAACCAGTCCCATCAGCCATCTTGTCCATGCTTTGGTCATGCAGCGCCGGATAATGCGGTCTTTGTCGGGATATAGAGACAGTCTGTAGCGCGCCCAGACATACCCCCAGTGGGCATTGGCGTCAATATGGTTATGCGGGCCTTGCGTGTCGGGGGCTTCACAGTTTAACCTTGCGAAGGCGCAAGGCATTGGCGATGACCGATACCGAGCTAAATGACATGGCCACACTGGCGATAATCGGCGACAGCAATAAGCCGAACACCGGATAGAGAATCCCCGCCGCTACAGGCACGCCCAGAGCATTATAAAAGAAGGCGAAGAACAGGTTCTGGCGGATATTGTTCATAACCGCACGGCTCAACACCCGCGCCTGCACCACGCCGGACAGATCGCCCTTGATCAGCGTAATGCCGGCGCTTTCCATGGCGATGTCGGTGCCGTTGCCCATAGCGATGCCCACTGTAGCCGATGCAAGCGCCGGTGCATCATTGACGCCATCGCCGACCATCGCCACCTTGCGGCCTTCCTTGATCAGGTTCTGCACCACCTCGGACTTGCCGTCTGGCAGGACATCGGCCTTGACCTCATCAAGTCCGAGTTGTCTGGCAACGGCCTGTGCCGTGGCCGCATTATCGCCGGTCAGCATGACCAGACGCAGGCCCTGTGCCTTGAGCGCCTTGAGCGCTTCGGCTGTGGTCGCCTTGATCGGGTCGGCGACAACGATGATACCTGCGGCCTTTTGCGCGATGGCGATATAGATGACGGTCTGGCCTGCCTCGCGATAGGGTTTGGCAAGCTCAGTGAGCGTCGCGTCATCTGCCCCGAGACCCTTCAAAAGGGCTGCATTGCCCAGCGCTGTGGTTGCGCCATCTATGCGGCCCGTGATGCCCTTGCCGGTGATTGAGGTAAAGTCATCTGCCTTGAACAGGCTTAAACCCTTATCCTTGGCGCCGTCGATGATGGCCGTCGCCAAAGGGTGTTCGCTTGAGCCTTCCAGCGATGCGGCAAGCGTTAGCAGCCGGTCTGCGTCAAACCCTTCAAGCGCCTTGATCTCGATCAGGCGCGGCTTGCCTTCGGTCAGCGTCCCGGTCTTGTCGAAAACGAGCGTGTCAACCGTCTGGAAGGCTTCAAGGGCGGCGGCATCACGGATCAGAATGCCTGCGCGCGCCGCGCGGCCCGTGCCCGCCATGATCGACATAGGCGTGGCCAGCCCCAGAGCGCAAGGGCAGGCGATGATCAGAACGGCGATGGCATTAAGCAGGGCATAGGCGAATTTCGGCTCAGGGCCAAAAACAAACCAGATGATCGCTGTCAGCACCGCAATGCCGACTACGATGGGTACAAAATAACCCGAAACCGTGTCAGCAACGCGTTGGATCGGTGCGCGTGAGCGCTGAGCCTTGCTAACCATATGGATGATCTGGGCCAGCAGCGTATCGCCGCCTACCCGCGTCACCTTCATCACGAAACTACCCGCCTGATTAAGCGTAGCACCGGTGACGCTGGCGCCGACGGCCTTGGCGACCGGCATGGATTCGCCAGTCAGCATCGATTCATCGATATAGCTCTGGCCTTCGCTGATTTCGCCGTCGACCGGCACTTTTTCACCGGGGCGAACGCGCAACTGATCGCCGACCTGCACGTCTTCGAGCGCCACGGTCTCGTCGCTGCCGTCCGCTTTGATCCGCCTGGCTTGCGTGGGCGCCAGCCTGAGCAGGGCCTTGATGGCGTCACCGGTTTGGGCGCGCGCCTTCAGTTCCAGCACCTGACCCAACAGAACCAGGGCGGTGATCACGGCACTGGCTTCAAAATAGACCGGCGGAAAGCCCATATCCGAAGCGGGTACGAGGCGCGGAAGCAGGGCCGCCACCATGCTATAGGCCCATGATACGCCCGTGCCCAAGGCGATCAGGGTGAACATATTGAGGTTGCGGGTGACGAGCGAATTCCAGCCGCGCACGAAGAAGGGTGTCCCGGCCCACAAGACGACGGGCGTGGCCAGAACCATCTGGATATAGACTGAAATCTGATGCGGGATGAGATGGTTCAGGGCAGGCAGATGCTCACCCATAGCCAGCAGAAAAACCGGAAGGCTCAAGGCGACAGCTATCCAAAAGCGCAAGGTCATATCCTTGAGTTCAGGATTGCCGTCATCTTGCAGGGTTACAGTTTCGGGTTCCAGCGCCATGCCGCAAATCGGACAGGCCCCCGGCTTGTCTTCGTGAATCTGCGGGTGCATCGGGCAAGTATAGCTGGCCTTATCACCGATTTTAGGGGCGGGTTTTGGCTTGGCTACCCCGTGATCGTGCTCACCGTGGCAACAGGCGGGCGTCGCCTGATCTGTCGCGTCACCCGCTTCAGGTACAAGGTTCATGCCACATTTTGGGCACTGCCCTGGTCCTGACTGATGAACGTCCGGATGCATGGGGCAGGTATGGCGCTTTTCCGCCGTCGTCGTCCCGACGTACTGCGGCAAAGGCGCGGTCTCCTTTTTGCCAGGCTGGCAGCAGGAGGCGTTGGCGTTAAATTCGTCGGCCATGTTGGCCTCCTATTCGTACTTCTTGAGAAGAACCATGATTTCGGCGAGTTGCTTGTCGCGTGTGGTGTCGTCGCCGCAGGCGCAGGATTTGGCGAGGCAGGATTTCATATGGGTTTCCAGAACACCGAGCTCGATAGTCTTGATCGCGCTGCGCACGGCCCGGAGCTGGGTGAGGATGTCCACGCAATACTGGCCTTCGCCAATCATGCGTTTGATGCCCTCAAGCTGGCCAGCCGCGCGGTTCAGCCGTGGCAGTTGTTCGGTGTGGGATGGGTGTTCAGACATAGCGACCTCGGTAATTATACCCTATGGGGGTATATATACCCGTGAGCGGTATATTGCAAGGTCAAGCCGTTAATATGCAATGTGCAATGTCAGCCGGGCTCTTATGTCCGTGATGTTAACGACAAGACGCGTTGATTTATCCTGATTTTTGCAGGGTATTTTATCTTATATCGACACCCATTGGAGGCGACAGGAAGCATGGACGACGGTTGATCCGGCTCTTATCCGCGGGTTGGTTACCGCATGACCAAGGTTCGTCGCGGGGCTTCCTCTGTCTAGTGAACGTGCATCGGCATTGAGCTTGCTCATACCCGGCTTCGAGGGTTCCCCAACCTCCCCAGCCTGCCGCCACTAATGAGTGTCGAAGTCTACCTAATTTATGCCGTTCGCCTCCTTCTTTTCGGAATAATGTGTTTGCCGTAGTTCAAGCGAACTTCGGGTCGACCATGCGAGCGATGGACCATATGAAGCCCACCAACTCCCGGGCGATGGCGACAATGACCTTGGGCGCGGCCTTGCCGGACGCGACCAGCCTTTTGTATCGCGCCGACAGCCGAACCTGGGCTTTCCACGCAATATTTCGGATCGGTTCGGGTAGGTCTTTCATTCGGTCTCGGATGATTTGAGTGACCCGTGCTGGGAACCGATAGATCCACGCCGCCTCCACCAGACATGTCCTGGCAAGACTATTGCCGGTCTTTGTAATGCCTCCGCGACGTATTGTGGCGCCGCTTGAGTGTTCTGATGGATTAAGCCCGAGGAATGCCATGAGCTGACGGGGCGATTCAAACCGATCGAAGCTTCCGACTTCGGCAACGAGAACAGCGGCGACGACCAAGGACACGCCGCGAAGCGCCTGGATGGCATTTACAACCGGGGCCAGAGACCATTTCGGTACGAGGTCGATAATAGCCGCCTTCAATCGAACGCAAAGCGCCTCGGCACGTTCAATCCTGTGAAGCATCTCTTCATGCGCCAGGTGTTGAGCAGGGTGAGCGAAAGTCAACTCGCCAAGCCAACGCCTATGGGCTTTGGTCCAATGGCCATACGGCGAAGTGATGCCATGGCGCAGTAAAAAGCTCAGGAGGTGCTGACGCGCCTTTCTGAGGTCAACCATCGCCTGGGATCGAAGCCGAACAAGGTCTCGCATAGCCTCGTGTGCTTCATCTGGGATCCAAACTGACGTCAGTTGTCCTGCCCGCAGCGTCTGGGCGAGCATCATGGCGTCACGCCGATCCGTTTTTACCGATCGCCAACCTTCCGCGGGATGAGAGACGGCGCGAGAACATCGCACGTGTGACCCAGGCCGCTTAGCCTTCGTTGCACCCCATACCCACACGGGCCGGCTTCATAGCAAAAATGCAAATGCTGCCCGCCCTTGGAAAGCTTCCGGCCCAACGTCCGAATGGCCTCCGGCGTATTCTCAATCGTTCCGTAAAATCGAACATCTGCACCCGCGGCTCCATCAACCTGGGCGATCGCGATCGTCTTTTTGTGTACGTCCAACCCGACAAAGAGTGTATTCTTTTCCATGGTCCGCCTCCAGTGTCTGGGGATAGGCTCCCTATGAGCAACCCCCGTTTGCGCTTGACGCCTTAGTTGACACCTCGAGGCGGGCCACTTCAATCGGCCAGAACCTCACGGACATGATGGTCTATTTTCGATGCCCGCCGAAGGCAAACTTGAGTTTGATGGCAATCACGATCAAGATGACGGCGCCTACAGCATATAAAATCGGGTTTTTGAAATCCAAAAGCCCGACTATGTGGGGAAAAACGACCGCGAGGATGCCGAGGTGAAGTGCGATCGCCGCGATGACAATCAGGACCAGTCCGATGCCGATTGGTTTTCCAAGCGAGCGATGGCGCATGTCATGAGTTCCTTTTCCGTCAAAACCTGAAAATTCCTCGGCCTTGATCCTGGCGGCATTGATCTTTAATGCTTTCAACGAGGTCTTCGCGGCGGCGACCATCTCGGGCAGCCCAGCGATATAGAAGATAGACTTCCGGTCTTGCTTCAAACGCCTATCAAGCATGGCCCGATCGATCCGACCGGATTCGCCGTGCCAGGACTGGCTTGAGGTTTCCGGTCGGGTCATCGTGGCGACCAGTGTAAAATTGGAGTTTGTCTCCGCCAGGGTCTGGAGTTCGCGAAGGTAGGCAGCGTCTTCCGGGCGGCGATTGACATAGAACAACGTGATGGTGTGCCCGAGGCGCCGTTCCATTGCGTCATTGATCATGGAATAGGCCGGGACGATGCCGATCCCGCCGGCGAGCATCACGGCGGGACGCTTGGAATCCTCGTGGAGGGCAAAGGCACCGGGCGGGACATTGAGCAGGA
This sequence comes from Asticcacaulis sp. EMRT-3, assembly GCF_030027245.1. Taxonomy (NCBI): domain Bacteria; kingdom Pseudomonadati; phylum Pseudomonadota; class Alphaproteobacteria; order Caulobacterales; family Caulobacteraceae; genus Asticcacaulis; species Asticcacaulis carbonis. Next base: position 36,931 of record NZ_JASERT010000003.1, on the reverse strand, counting down.
TCTCGATCTTGACCTTACCGCCGATCGGTAAGGCGGCCAGGACGCGCTTAAAGGCCGTGTCGCGCATGCGCATGGCGATCGCCAGATCCAGGTCCTGGGGCGAGCACGCGAGGGAATAAAAGCGGGTATCACCTTGGTCGTCCCTCTCAGGCGGGTCGATAAGCGTCATTCTGACGTGCTGACCGGCCCTGAATTTGAAGCCGATCGGCTTCTCAAAAGTGAAAGCCATCGTACCGGAAGCAATTTCGGCTTCGCCTTGAGCGCAATGTCGAAAGTGGCGCGCTTCATAATCGCGTTCCCATGCAGGCGGCGCATACGCTCGTGATCCATTGATGCTTGCCCTATCCGCGTTGTCCTTGCCGGAAAGCTTGTCCGGCGATAGGTTGGACTGACTGTAAGATATCGGACACGATGTTCATAAAGCTTTTGCTGAACATTTCACCCGAAATGATCAGTAACGGGCGAAAGTCGGTACAGGACCTGAAAAAATGAACGACAAGATGCACGCACCTATCGACCGCCGCATCTCCCGGACCCGTGGTCTGTTGCAACACGCCTTCATCGCCCTGATCATGCGAAAGGGATATGACGCGACGACGATCCAGGACATTTGCGAGGAGGCCAATGTCGGTCGCTCGACCTTCTATAGCCATTACACGAGCAAGGAAGACCTGAAGCGAAAGGGTCTGGAGCATATTCGTTCGGCCCTGCAAGCGCGGCAAAAGGATGCTCTCGGCGGGTCACAAAAAGAGGTCACAGTACCATTCAGCTTCAGTCTTATTATGTTCGAGCACGCCCGCGACCATTTGCAGCTTTGTCGCGCTTTGCTCGGTAGCGACGGCGCAAGCATAAGCCTTGGGAGCATCCGTCAGATCATAGCGGACCTTGTTCGGACTGAAGTGTTGGCGGTCACCACAAAGGGATCGGGGCAGGTGGACATCGGAGAACTTAAAGTTCACTTCATCGTCGGCGCCTTTATGGGCATCCTGACGGCATGGATGGATACCGGCGCGATCCAGTCACCCATCGACGTTGATAGTCTGTTCCGCACCATGATCACTGAGGGCGCACTCATGAGGTGAAGGTGGCTTTTTAAGGCCACCTTCGGGCCTAACCTATTGTGGTGTCACGGCGGTGACCTCAACGTCAGAGTTCAGAACCTTGACATCAAACTTGATCTTTTCGCCGACCGTCAGGCCATCGAGCAGAGTTGTGGGTGCAGCCTTGAACGTCATTGTCATAGCAGGCCAGTCAACCGCCGGAATGGCTTCGTGCTTGATGGTCACCTTGCCCGCGCCCTTGTCGATTGCTGTAATGACACCGACGCCGCTCCCTAGTTTAGCACCTGTGTCGCTATCCAATGCGGTAGCAGACATATTTGCCAGATCGGACATACCCGACATTTCAGCAGGTGTAGCGGACGATGCGGCAGCGGTTTCAGTAGCCGGAGGCTTGGGGCTACAGGCAGCCAGCAGGCCGACAAGCACGAGGATAGGCAGTGGGATCAATTTGGCTCTCATGAGGAACTCCTTTGGTTGAGAGTGTGGGGTGATTGTTTTTGGGCTCGCCTGCGCATCAGCAGATAGGCGGCGGGCACGACAAGCATGGACAGAAGAGGTGCTGTCAGCATACCGCCGATCATGGGGGCTGCGATCCGGCTCATGACTTCCGATCCGGTGCCGTGGCCCAACAGAATTGGTAAGAGGCCAGCGAGAATCACGCAGACCGTCATGGCTTTTGGCCGTACACGCAACAATGCCCCCTCGCAAACGGCTTGCTCAACATCATCGGGGCTTGGGTCAGGCCCACGAGCTTTTAGCGCCTCTTTCAGGTAGATCAGCATCACCACGCCAAATTCAGCCGAGACACCAGCCAGTGCGATGAAGCCAACGCCCGTGGCGACCGACTGATGGTAGCCCAGAAGATACAGTGTCCAGATACCTCCAGTCAGCGCAAACGGAAGGGTCAGTATGATCAGCGCGGCTTCATCAAAACGGCCGAACGTCATGTAGAGTAGCAAGAAGATGATCACCAGAGTCGCAGGCACCACGAGTTTGAGCCGCTCGACAGCACGCTGCAGGTATTCGAACTGACCTGAATAGGCGATGGATACACCAGGCGAGAACTTGACGTCATGAGCAACTGCCTTTTTCAGATCACCGACTACAGAAGCAAGATCCCGGTCGCGGACATCGATATAGACCCATGTGGATGGCCGACCATTTTCGGTTTTCAACATGGGTGGTCCATCGGCAATCTCGACCTTGGCCACAGTTCCAAGTGTGATCTGTTGGCCCGTCGGTGTGAGGATGGGCAGGTTACGCAAGCCTTCCAGACTGTCACGATCCTCGCGAGGGTAGCGGACGCTTATTGGGTAGCGAGCCAGACCATCGACGATTTCGCCGACATTTTCACCGCCGATTGCCCCACTGATAATTGACTGCACATCGGAGATATTAAGGCCATAACGCCCCGCCGCCTCACGGTCTATATCGACATCGACATAGCGCCCCCCCGTCAGGCGTTCGGCCAGCGCCGAACTGACACCCGGAACGGTTTTAGCTACAGTTTCAACATCATGAGCTATTCGATCAATCTCAGCGAGGTTGCTGCCAGAGACCTTGACGCCTATGGGACTTTTAATTCCCGTAGCGAGCATGTCGATGCGGTTACGGATAGGTGGCACCCACACATTGGCAAGGCCTGGGACTTTCACGGCCTTATCCAACGCTTTGACGAGTTTTGCCGGGGTCATTCCCGGACGCCACTGATTGCGCGGCTTAAAATGGATGGTCGTTTCGAACATCTCTATCGGTGAGGGATCGGTGGCGGAATCGGCCCGTCCGGCCTTGCCGAAAACGGTGTCCACTTCAGGCACGGTTTTGATCAGACGGTCGGTTTGCTGAAGGAGTTCCGAGGCCTTTGCCACCGATAAACCCGGCAGAGCGGTTGGCATATAAAGCAGGTCGCCTTCGTTGAGTTGCGGCATGAATTCGCCGCCTAAACGTGTCAGAGGCCAAAACGTCGTGGCAAAGGCAAGGGCGGCGAGCAGCAACGTGACTTTCGGCCACCGTATCGCAGCAGCCAGCAAAGGCCGATAGATTCGTGCCAGAAAGCGGTTGAGAGGATTGGAGGATTCAGCCGGTATCTTGCCCCTTATGAGATAGCCCATAAGGACTGGGACAAGAGTGACCGAAAGCATGGCCGCCCCGGCCATCGCGTAGGTTTTGGTGAAGGCAAGTGGTGAAAACAGACGTCCTTCCTGACCCTGGAGTGTGAAGACAGGGATAAAAGAAAAGGTAATGATCAGGAGACTGAGGAAAAGGGCTGGCCCGACCTCGGTGGCGGCTTCAGTGATGACATGCCAGCGTTCGTCGCCTTTCATAGTTTCATTCGGGTGGTTGTGTTCCCACCCTTCTATTCTCTTGTGGGCATTCTCGATCATGACGACGGCTGCATCGACCATCGCGCCAATAGCTATGGCGAGGCCACCAAGTGACATAATATTGGCATTGACGCCCTGGATGTGCATGACAATGAGAGCCAACAAAACACCGATCGGCAATGTCAGGATAGCAACCAAGGCAGAACGCACATGCCAAAGGAATAGGCCGCAAACGATAGCGACGACGATGAATTCTTCGATAAGCTTTTCGCGTAAATTACCTATGGCGCTATTGATGAGTTCTGATCGGTCATAGGTGGTGACAATCTGAACACCCGCAGGCAGGCTTTTCTTTAGTTCGGCAAGTTTTGCCTTGACTGCCGATATGGTTTCCATCGCATTTTTGCCTGAGCGGAGTATGACCACGCCGCCTGCAACTTCGCCCTGACCATTTAGTTCGGCAACACCACGGCGCATTTCCGGCCCGATCTGGATAGTGGCCACGTCTCCAAGCGTTACGGGTACGCCGTTCGCAGCAACCTTCAAAGGAATGGCTCTAAAATCATCAAGAGTCTTCAGATAGCCGCTGGCACGAACCATGTATTCTGCCTCGGCCAGTTCCAGTACAGAGCCTCCGGTTTCACCATTGGCATTTTTAATCGCCGACACGACCTTGTCGTGCGTCACGCCGTAGGCGGCGAGCTTCACCGGGTCGAGGACGACCTGATATTGCTTGACCATGCCGCCGATACTGGCGACCTCGGCTACCCCTGGAAGCGATTTTAATTCATAGCGCAAAAACCAGTCCTGCAATGAACGTAGCTGGGACAGATCGTGCTGACCGGTCTTGTCAACGAGAGCATATTCGTAGATCCAGCCAACTCCCGTCGCGTCGGGGCCCAGCGACGGTTTGGCGCCTTCGGGCATACGACTTTGCACCTGATTGAGATATTCAAGCACCCGCGAACGCGCCCAATAAAGGTCGGTGCCGTCTTTGAACAATACATAGACGAAGCTATCCCCGAAGAACGAGTAACCGCGCACCGTCTTGGCACCCGGCACCGACATCATCGTCGTGGCCAGTGGGTAGGTGACCTGATTTTCCACGATTTGTGGCGCCTGTCCGGCATAGGGGGTGCGGATGATAACCTGAACGTCGGAGAGATCCGGGAGGGCATCGACGGAGGTGTGCTTTACTGCGAAAATACCTGTGGCCAGAAGGGCCAGAGCACCGAGGATAACGAAAATGCGATTCTTAACCGACCAGCGGATGACAGCGGCAATCATGGCTTCACTCCAATCGGCTGAAGCGTTTCAATGACAGGGCCGTCTGGCTTCTGTGTAAACCCAAAGCTCACATGGTCACCAGCTTTCATCCCGGTTGCAAGCGCTGCCGAGGAAAGCCTGAATGTCATGGTCATAGCGGGCCAGCCAATGGCGGGGACTGGCTCATGGCTGAGGGTAATCGAATCTCCCTTGACCTGCTCAATGACGCCCCGCGTTTGATAGAGGGTGCCAGTGGACGGTGCTGCGTTTGCAGAAGACATCGCGGTCAGGGGCCGCGCCTGAATTCCTGCCAGACTGGCCTCGGAGTCGATGAGGAACTGTCCGGAAGCCACGACTTTGTCGCCCGCACTAAGTCCTGCGAGAATCTCCGTTCGATCGCCGTTTTCGCGTCCAGTACGGACTTCGACTGGCGTGAAGCCCCCATTTCCAGCCGCCATCATCACCAAGGTGCGTTTGCCCGTGCGAATCAGGGCTTCTGAGGGTACGGAAAGAGCTGATGTCGTGTCACCGTGAAGATGAACGGTCGCATACATCCCAGGACGTAGCTTTCCGCTTCTATTCGGTAATTCGACCCGAACGCTCAGCGTCCGGCTGTCGGTTTCAGTTGTAGGCAGTATGGCGACGACGCGGCCATTGAAGGTCTCGTTCGGAAACGCTGTTAAGTCCGCGCTTACAGCCTGACCGACCCTAACCTGACCGGCCTGAATTTCCGGAACGGAGGCCGTGAGCCAGACGGTTGCAAGACTGGTAACCTGAGCCAGGGTTTGCCCCATGCTGACCGTCATACCCTGGCGGGCATCAAGGGTCTGAATAGCGCCGCCCACCGGGGTCGTGATGGTAACCGTTGTTGCGGGTCTGTTGGTGCGGGACACCGTGTTGATCAGGCCTTGCGGCATTCCGAGGAGAACAAGGCGTTGGCGGGCGGCGGCTTCAAGCGCGGGGTCATGCGTCTGCCTGACGGCCAGATATTCTAATTGGGCCCCAGACCATGTTGGCACAAGAATATCTGCGATTGGTGCGCCCGCCGTGACGACATCACCGGGAGCGCGGGCATAGACGCGCTGGACGAAACCGTTAGCCCGCGCCTGAATGACGGCAACATCACGCTGGTTGAAGTCAAGTGCGCCTGCTGCGTCAAAAGTGTCGGAGAAGTTTCCCGACTGCACCGAAACCAAACGTGTGCCAAGGTTCTGAAGTGTTGCCGGATCAATATGAACGGATGCACTATCACCCCCACTATCGCCAGCAAATCTGGCCACAAGTTGCATGTCCATAAACGGCGATTTACCCGGTCTATCGAAATGTTGGCTCGGCACCATCGGGTCGTACCAATAAAGCACCTTTTTGCCTGTATCTTTGGCCGCATCACCTACGGGTGCAGACGAATTGGATGACCTGTTCAAATGGGACAGCCCATAACCGGCACCGCCAGCAGCAATAATGAGGGCTGCGACAGAGACGGCAAAAACGGGGCGCGAAAATGTGATGGAAGTTTTCATTGGTCGTTATTCCCATAGGTCAGGGTAAGGCGGGCGGCGTCACGCACGGTGTCGGTTTCGCGGTTGAGCGCATCAATTTTGGTTTCGGCTAGGGCTAATTGTGCCTGAAGGACATCGTTTAGGCTCGCCGTGCCCGCGCTGTAGCTGGCTGTTTCCAGATCGATTCTCTTCTGCGCCAAAGGGAGGAGGGTCATCCGCGCTCGCAACAGCCGATCACGATGCATCGCGTAGTCCGCCAGATCGGCTTCAAGCGCAGCCTGCAGTTGGCGATAGGCCGCATCCTGCTCGAAGCGAACCTTCTCTGCCATTTCCAACTTGGCTTCGATTGCAGGGTCCTGCCGGGTTTTCTGGAACAATGGCAGGCTAAATGTCACACCTGTTGAAACCATGTCGCCCCATCGCGGATCACGGTGCTGATAGGCGACATCCCAGCCCCAGTCAGAGCGCTTACCTGCCTTGGCCATGCTCACGTCAGCATCCGCTTGCTGTGACATGGCGCTAAAGGCCTTGAGCTTCGGATTAGTATCGAGCACCGCCCGCAACTGGCCGGGGTCAACGGCGTAGGCGGGTGGTTCACCTTGGATTTCGGGTGCGGTATCTCCCGTCCAACGCACCAGATCAGACCGCGCGGCCGCCACTTTCGCAATGAGATCGGCGCGCATGTCAGCGAGGTTTGCAGCCAGTTGATCGGCATCCAGCGTCTGGGCGGGTCGCAAAGAACCTGCCGCTAATTGTGCAGGCGCACTGGTCCTTATCCGGTCAATAGCTGGTGTCAGCTCATCCAGAGATTCTAATTCCCGATGGGCATAATAGAGATCAATCCATGCCAATGCTGTGTTGACAAGGACATCGCGTTTCTCGACATTTTGGCCAGCCAGAGCAACACCAATGCCGGCACGGGCTTGGGTTCGTGCCGCCGCACGTTTGTCGGAATTAGGCACTTCCTGCATAATGCCGATAGACGTCATCGTCATGCTGGCGGCAGAAAATGAACCGGCGGGCGGTCCAGATATTGGGAAGTTTTGAATGCCCGCGCGGATTTTGGGATCAGGCAGTCGCCCAGCCGAGATGGCTGAAGACCGTGCCGCCGCTACGGCCGCATTGCTCGCGGCAAGGCTGGGCGCCGATTGTTCTGCCAGTTTGAGCGCAGCATCGAAAGTCAGTGGTTCAGCTATCGCTGCAGATGCGCAAACAAAGGGTATCAGCAGGGCTGAGAAAGTCGTTAAAAAAAGAAATCGCATGGAATATCCCTGAAATGGAAATTGGAAACCGACAGCCGCCCCCGTCGCAAAAGCGGTAGGGACGGCGTGGTGTTACTTTCCGGTTTTCAGGCAATCGCCCATCTTAGCTGGCGCACATGTCACCTTGACGATCCTGGGCATAAGATCGTGCGGGTTCGGTGAGCGTGCTATCGTGTGATACCCGCACTTGTGACATGGGATAGTGTTTGAACTTTGGGCTGAAGCGGCGGTAGCGGCAAGTAGGCCAATGGTGATCGCGCACGCAGCGGTGGCGAGGGTTTGACGCATAGTCATTGGAGAAGTCTCCTCAAATCATATCTGAGGCTTGCCCGCGGCACATGGCATCACGGTCAAGCGATATTCAAGACGGCGCTGGATGCACGAAGGCATGGGCCAGCAAGGCCTTGACGAGCGTAAATGTTGACGGAATCCGCCAGTTACGCTTTTGATTTGGGGGGAGGAACAACGAGGCTAGGCTCTTGAGCAAAAAGGGCCGGTAACGTGTCATTGAAAGAAACTTGTTCGACGGAGAGTACGGGCAGGATCATCGTTTCATCAGAAGCTGCGCCCACGCTGATGCCGCACATGGCAATGCAGTCGTTGAAGCATGTCTTGTCATGGGACGAACTGTCGGCCTTATCATGGCCGCAACATGCCATACCGTCGGACGACTTCATTTCAGGCATCGCGGTGTGTGAAGACCTGCTCGCCATCATCGGACTGCCCACACCAGCACAACCCTTCTGTGTCGCCTGCGCGTACACAGGCGAGATCAGCAGGCCGAGGACGGCGAAAATATAGAGCAGGGCTTTGACCATTACTATTTTAGCATACGTGCTAAATCCACGGTGTCAATGAATGTCAGAGGGCTGCTCTGCGACGCCACCCGCCACCCTCCTGGAAGTCCGCCCGGACTGACCCAGATCAGTGAGTGCAGTCATGACGAGTAATATTTGTGTGGAAGGCAAATTGATAACGGTTTCTATGATTTTTTATCTACCTCTTGTCTCAGTTCCTTGAGGTAGGCCTGGGCTACTGCAAGTGCCTTGCGTCCCTGATCCGTTTTTAAACTCTCCTAATTTTGCAGCCGGATTTGAAGCTCGATCAGTCCTAAAAGCTGTTATTATAGGTACTACTAGCGGCCCCCTTTCATAATTCACAGGCGATTCCAATCGATTGAAGGGACGGTCTCTACTTCCTCACTCACTCGATCCGTATGCGCTCTATGGCATCTTGGGTGATGCCGTCGCGCCGCCGATCATAGAGCTTGGTTGTTCGCGGGCTTGAGTGGTTGGCCATTTCTTGAGCCAATTCGAGCGTGCCTTCATTTTCCAGAAACGTCGTTATGCCGGTGCCTCGAAACGAGTGATTGCCGATCTTGGCCTTGACGCCAGCCGCGGTGGCACGACGGCGGATCATAGAATAGGCGTCATGTCGGCTAAGCCGCAGATGGCCGAGTTCGGCGGTTCGGCCTTTGCCACTGCGAAAGAGAGGGGCCTTCGGATCGTCGCTATGACAAGCGATGCCAAGATAGGCGTCGAGATGATCGAGGAGACGGTATGAATTGATTTGCCAGCTTTGCTGGATCTGGGAAAATGCTTTCCAGGGTGGATAGGCGGCAGGGTGCATTTGCTATGTGAGGCCCCGCGACCGCTGGAGACGGCGGGAGCGGGATCAGACCTCGTCGAGGAGACTGCCCGCCCTGCCACTGAATGGCCGCCGTGAGGCTCACAGGTTAGTTTTACCAGAACTGATTGTGATGATCTCGAATAGGAGAATGGAGCCATCCTGCTGAAGCATCTACCCCAATGTGTATCACTCATACTGGAGATAATCATGACGCGTTATATCGGTGTAGACCTGCATACAAATAGCCTGACAGCGTGTTTTTTACAAGACGGTGTGCCGGATCGTTTGCTTACGCTTCCGGTTCAAGGCGGCGGCTTGGAGCGCCTGATATCTCAGCTGGAACCCGGCGATGAAGTGGGTGTTGTGGCCACGGGCAACTCGGCACATTTCTGCAAGATGGTGTCCCCACACGTGAGCCGTGTCGTGGTGATTGCGGCTTGGCAGTTCGAAGTTATCCGTCGCTCGGTCAAGAAAACCGACAAGCATGATGCCCGTGCCATCGCCTTCTTTTTGTCCAAAGACATGCTTCCCGAAGCGCGCTCAAGGAATGAGGCTCACCTCGAACTGTCGTCGCTCATCGCCACCCGTGAACAGCTGATCAGGCTGCGTGTCTCCTTGATCAACAAGGTTCATGGCATGTCGGTGCGCCACGGCCTGAAGGTCAAGCGCGAGGTTCTGACCACGAAGGTCGGCTTCGAACGGCACGTCGCAAGCCACACCTGGACAGCCATTGAGCAGGTCGAATTTGACGTCATCGCCGGGCAATTAGAGGCCCTTCGAGCGGGCGTGAAACGCCTTGAAACCGAGATCGCCGCCTTCGCCAAATCCCTGCCGGGCTATGAGAACCTCATCAGCATCAAGGGCATCGGGCCGTTGTCGGCCGCTACGCTTCTGACACATATCGGGGACATCGCGGAGTTCAAGGATCCGGGAAAGCTCGCCGCCTATTTTGGTATCGTGCCGCGCATTTCGCAGTCGAACGACAGCCTACACAGCGGACACATCACCAAGCGTGGCAACAAGATCGCCCGCAAGACGCTCGTTCAATGCTGCCTGACCGCCAAACGCTACAGTCCCTACTTCCATGAGTTTTACGAACGTGTGAAGGCGTCACGCGGTTCAGGCAAGGCCATCATCGCCACGTCTCGAAAGCTCCTCAACACGATATTCCATACGCTCAAGAACAAATGGATCTTTGAAGATTTTACAAAATTCCAGATCCAATCTTGCAATCAATCATAGGAGGAGGAGATTATGATGAGAGCGTTTATAACGATTGCAATTGGCGTTTCCCTACTGGCTGCCGCTCCCCTGGCGTTGGCCGATGACATGAACGGGATGGCGGGGATGAGCATGTCCGCGGTAGCCGTCAAAACCGGCAAGGGTGTCGGCACTATCACGGCCATAGATATCAAGGCGGGTAAGCTGACGATCCAGCACGGCCCGATTCCGGCCGTTGGCTGGCCGGCCATGACCATGGCCTTCAAGGCCACGCCGGCGACATTGCTGAAGATGGTGAAGGTTGGGCAAAAAATCGCCTTCGATGTGAAAGTCACGGGCATGGTTGGCGAGGTGACAGCGATCGCGCCGAAATAAGCCGCTCCGCATAGGGCTTGGAGGCCTGAGACGTGCCGGGCTGACTTACGAGGCGCAACTCAGACCTCTTTTCGTTGACCTGCCACGCGTAGTGTTCATCAAATTTCTATGCGGTCGCTGCTTACTGCGTCGATCGATACGCCACGAGGCGCATCAGACCGAAGGTCACAACCAGTGACATCCCATAGGCCAGAAGTTCGGCTCCGGTCGGGTGGTCCATATAGCCTATCAGCGTATGCATGATTTTGCCGAAAAGGCTGTCCTGTGCCAGGAGCCATGACGAATCCCAAAGCGGACTGGCAAATATGTTAAGAATGCCCGCCTGTTCAAGGAAGCTGGCGGCCTGAGCCAAAAGACCGGCGCTCAACAGGGCAATCATGATCCCCGTGACCTTGAAGAAGTGCCGCATCGGGATGCGGAGCAAACCAAGATACATTAGCGCTGACAAACCGACACCAAGCACCAGACCAAACCCGCCACCCAAGACCATATTGACCGGCTTTTCCTGACCGGAAATGGCAATGCCATACAGAAAAAGGACGATTTCGGACCCTTCGCGCAACACGGCGATACCGACGACGACGGCTAGGGCCGTCAAGGTTTTTTGCCCCGAAACTACCGCGGAGCCCGCCGCTTGCATTTCGGCGGCGATCTCACGGCCATGGCTGGCCATCCATACATTATGCCAAGTCAGCATGGCGACGGCGATCAGCAGGACGCAGACATCGAACAGTTCCTGGCCCACGCCCTGAAACGCCTGAGAAATGGCGCCGGTAAACAACGCGATCAGGCATGCGCCGATTATGCCGCCAACAATGCCGCCACCGATCCACAGACCCCTCGTCGGCACGCCGCGGGTGGCGGCCAGAACGATGCCGACGATAAGTCCGGCTTCGATCAATTCGCGCAGGACGATGATAAGCGTGGCCAACATGCGAGGCGGTTCCTTAAAAGTATTTCTCGTATTCGAGCAGGACGCGCGCCGCATTGCGGGCCGTGGGCTTGCTCAGTCCAAAATAATAGACGGCCTCGTATTTCAGGCCGGGGACGATGGTGCCGTACACGCCCGGCCCGGCATAATGCTGCTGGGTGTTGAAGCTCTTGCCTTCAGACGCGGTGCCGAAATCGCTTTGAACTTCAAAGCCCGGGTTGAAATGCTCGTTTAAGAGATAGCGCGTGTTCCACAGGATGACGCGATCCGCCTGGCCGCCGTGAGCGCCGATTGGTTGCTCAAAACCGATATTGGCGCGATTGAGGAAGTGGCCGACCTGCTTTTCGACAAGCAGCTTGGCTTCGATGGCGTCACTATCGCCCCTTTGCGCCGCCTTGACATACATCAGCTTCAGCGACACATCGGCCCACTTTTCACCGGTTTCGAACGGCTGATAGATGCCGCCGATCTCCCGCGCATCCAGCTTGAGTGCTTCGCCGGGCGCGCGCTGATAGGACCCTTCCAGTTCGAGCTTAATGTGATCAGTGGGTGTATATTCGAACTCGAATTCATGCGATTGCGCATTATTCTTGTTGGGGTCGCGAGAAAAGCCCTGCGACCCGGCATATTCTAATTCGACCTCGCCCTTGACGACATTGGGCGAATAGACCTTGTCGATGGCCAGCGCTGGAAACGCCAGGACGGCGCCTATGCCTAAAATGGCAAGCGCAACCGCGCTTTTTGATAGATGTTTCATGCCACTCACTTCGCCTCGATCTTTCCGGTCGTCGTCGCCTTGTGAAAGTCGTCGAAATAGCCATAGAGGCCGGTCTTCAACGGGCCTATGAACACTGTGATTTGCGAATTGCCGCCGACGATCTTTTCGCGATTGAGCTCGTTGCTTTCAAATTCTGCAGGCGTGGTATCTTGATTTTTGATCGTGACCTTGACCTTGGTATCCGCTGGAATGGTCATAACCTGCGGCGTAAACTTGTGGTTTTTCAACGTAATGATGTACTGGTCCTCGGCGTGGACCGAACCAGCCCCAAGTCCAAAAGTAACGAAAGCCACAAAGGGCAAGACGGTTCCCAATAATCTGCGCATGGACAAATCCATTCACTCATCTGCAATTGAGAACTTTTCTCAATATTATTGCTTTTGATAATCATTCTTAATTTTCTTGTCAAGCTAGCATGAGGCGAGAAAGGCATCTAGTCGGCCGATTCACCTAAAGCACGGGGTATAGGTGCTTAAGCTTGACCCGTGCGGTTTCGGTAGTGAAGCGCCAGTCGGCCTTTGCGTGATGCTGGTTGCGGTGTTTGACCCAGGCGGCAACCTCACGTTCGAGGGCCTGTTTGTCTGGGATGCGGCGATCAAGGCATTGGGTGGAGAGGACAGCCAGTTCTGACTCGGCCATATCGAGCCAAGAGCCATGCTTTGGCGTGTAGACCCACTCAAAGCGCTGGACGAGGCGGCGCGCTTCGGGCGCTGGAAAGGCTTGGTAGAGCGACGACTTGGCGTGGGTGTTCAAGTTGTCTTGAAGCAGGGTGATCAGGTCGGCATCGGGGAAGTAATCGTCGGAGATTTCTCTGAGAACGTGGGCGTAGTCTATGGCGGTGTGCCGATCCGTCACCTTCACGTGTCGCCAGCCTTCAAGAGGGGCGAACATCATGAAGAGGTTGGCGACGCCGTTACGCCGGTACTCATAGTCATAGCGGGCCGGGCTCCCGGGCTTCATGGGAATCGGCGTGCGCGTTTCGCAAATCAATTGCTTTGACGTCTCATCGAGACAGACCAGAGGGCGCCTCGGATCGTGCGGTCGCTTGTAGACCTCCAGCACATCCTCCATCGCCGCGACGAAAGCCGGGTTCGCTTCCGGTGGAATTACCCAGCACTTTTTGGTATGCGGCTTGAGGAGGCTTTTTTTAAAACGCGCCCTATCGTGCTGTCGCTGGCCCGATCGACGATCTCCAGCTCCACAACTTTCTCCTCAAGCAACCGCAAGGTCCAACGGGCGAACCCTGGCGGAGGGGCAGAACAGGCCAGGGCGATGAGTTTGGCTTCCGTCTCACCGTCAAAGATCCGCGGCGTCGGTGGTGTCTCGCGCCGCTTGCGGCTCAGCACGGCATCAAGTCCCGCTTCAACCAACTGCTTGCGAACGGTGTAAACCATCGTATCCGTCGTATCGAAGGCCTTCATAATCTGGCTGTCGCTCCAGCCATCGCCAGCCTCAGACACATCGGCTTTCAACAAGATCTGCACCTTCAACAGCCGCCGCGCAGGGATCGTCCCCTTGCTCCTCAGCTCCTCAAGACGCTCCCGCTCATCGGCGCTCAGCCGAACAACGTATCTCTTTACCGCAACCTCGCGCCCAGCCATCATCACCTCCGACTCACAGAATGATGACGGCTAGCCGCTCTTATTCATGGTAGCGGCAAAATGATGCAGCGGGTGTAGCGTAAGGCTTTGTTTTGGCATAGATTATGGGTGTCGAATCCTAAATCATTTCCAACACCGCCGGTGCCACACCCGCCATGGACCAGATTACCGATCTTCCGTTCGATTTGCCAAGCGTTTCGCGCAAGAAAGTCACGGCTGCTTTCGATGGCGGTCGTATCAGTTCCGACGGCGGCGTCATGCTTTTGTCTGCCGCGGAACGCCAGATCGGGATCATCGACCGGCTTTGGCGGCTCATTCCAGACCGTCGCAATCCGTTGCTGGTGACACACTCGGTGGCGTCAATCTTGAAGGCTCGGATCTTCGCCATCGCCTGCGGGTATGAAGATGGCAATGACCTGGGCTCTCTGCGCACCGACCCTGCGTTCAAGCTCGCCTGCGGCCGTCTTCCCGAGGAAGGCAAGGATCTGTGCTCGCAACCCACGCTGTCGCGTTGGGAGAATGCCCCAGATCTTCGTAGCCTGATCCGGCTGACCTACGCCCTGGTCGATCAGTATTGCCATAGCTTTGGCTCGGCCATCCCGGCTGAGATCACGCTCGATATCGACGACACGGTCGACGTCGTCCATGGCCGCCAGCAGTTGTCGTTCTTCAACGCCCATGAAGGCGAGTATTGCTTCAAGCCTATCCACGTCTACGACGTGGCCACGGGTCGGCCGGTCGTGGTCATTCTGCGGCCAGGTAAAACACCTTCCGGCAAAGAGGTGCGTAGCTGGGTCCGCAAGATCGTGCGCCGGATCCGCAAACACTGGCCCAAAACTCACATTACCCTGCGCGGCGACGGGCATTACGCCAGACCCGAGGTCATGGCCTGGGCCGAGCGCAAGGGCGTCGACTATATCTTCGGACTGCCCGGCTCCAAGCCCTTGCATGCCAAGGTCGAAGCCTTTGCCGATCATATCCGTGTCGTTCGCGCCGAACAGCAAGCCGCCGCCGTTCGCGGCTACACCGAAGTCCGCCATGGCGCCCAATCCTGGGGGCGCGAGCGCCGCGTCATTGCTCGTATCGAAGCCACGCCGCTTGGTCTCGACAACCGTTTCGTCGTGACGTCCCTGGGCGATCCCGATCCTGAGACCCTATACGCCAAGCTCTATTGCGCCCGGGGCAATGCGGAGAACTTGATCAAGCTGCACAAGACCCAGCTTAAAAGCGACCGCACCTCCTGCCGTTGCCCCCTGGCCAACCAGATGCGTCTGATCCTCCACACCGCCGCCTATTGGCTCATGCTCACCGTCAGGGATCAAATCCCAAAGGCCCACAAGCTGGCGACCGCAGAGTTCAATACCATCCGGTTGCGCTTACTGAAGATCGGCGCCCGGATCACCGAGACGTCTCATCGCATCAGGATCGCCTTCGCCGCCGCTTGCCCAGAGGCCAGTCTCTTCCGTCACATCATGGCCGCGCTCAAGCCCGCACCTGCATGAAAAATGGGGCTATGCCCCAAAAGCCGCCGCCATCACCATCAACCCCATCGGAGAAAAATCTGGTCCAGCGCGTGGCGAAAAACACGAAGCGGAAAAACGCGTCTCGGCATAGGCCAACCTAAACGGCAACCCGGTCACAGGAACCATGAATGGATCGGGCTAGTGAATCAATAAAAGACTACAAATTAGTTGACGCGAACGACTAGAATGAATTGATTACATCTCGCAGAAGACCCATAACGCTTTGTGCAACCTGTCCTGCAGCTGGATTTTCAACCGCTTGGGGTGTAATGGCAAAAGCCGGACGGAAGCCGCTATAACGGGCGGTGCTTGAGGGCTTCGTCGAACTGACTCTATTGGGTTGGCATATGACGGCGCGCGAGCCTGTATTCATGCCAGATGATCACTACAATGAGGATATCGAAAATTGTAAGCAGGATCAGGCCCAGACCATGGGTGTAGGAGTATCGGTAGAGCTGATATGCAATCAGAAGCATAAGAATGATCAAAGAGGCAGGATATGACCAAAGCTTGCCTTTAAACAGGCCAACGACCAGAGCCAGATTTACAATACCATGTGCGAAAAGGTAGATAGCATAAAAAGTTTTCGTATTTATGGAAAAATTGTGCGCAATGGCGAGCAGATGCGTGGCGACGAAGTCTTTTGGATCTTCGACCAATTCCTCTTGAGTAATGTTGTTCACAAAAAGCGCGATGGCTTTCGTGCTGACGACGGCCAGCACAATACCACCGGCGCACTCAACCAACGCATGAATGCCTTTCAAAATAAGACTGATATTAAATATTTGACGTATTCGAATTTCGTTCATTTCGCGAGCGATACCTTCAACAGCGAAACCGTACTGTGACTCACTTGATTCAGATAATCATAAAAATGCTCAACCTAAGGACAGGCAGACATCGGTCCATAGTTGAGCTATCGATATGCAGAAGTTGGCCGGCAGCAAAAAATTCGGGCAAACGCCCGATAATTCATATCTATAAACGTATTTTTTGGCTCAACTTTGTCTGCGAGCCGACCGTATGATCGATCTAAGATTGGCCCTTTTCTGCGTAGTTGGCCTGTTAGGCCTCAGTGCATGTGCGACCTACTCGCCGATGCAGAAGCCACTCGAAAGCCTTGGTGCCACCGCACCTATGCCGTCATCCGTTCCCACCGGCAATTTGTTGAGTCTAGCCCTGTCGCGCAGTCCGGAAGTTGCTGCAGCACGTGCTCACTTGGCGTCCACCCAAGCCGAGTTAAAGGCGGCAAGACAGATGCCGACAATCACTTTAGCTTTAAGTAGTGAATATTCGAAGGCGGCTGATTCAGCGCGACCATGGCTATGGGGCATGGCCGTTGATATTCCTTTTGATACGAACGCGCGGCGCGGTAGCCGCATTACGGCTGCAAGTGTCGAGGTTATGAAGGCACGGGCCACCCTCGCTGAAGCCTTATGGCAAACGCGCCAGAACTTGCGAGAGGCGCAGGTCAAACTAGCCAGTGCCCGTGCCATTGAAGTAGCGGCCCGCGCCCTTTTGGATCAGCGCCGCGCCCTCGAAGCAGCACTGCAACAACGCATGGCTGCGGGTGAGGATGCGCACGACGGCCTTGATACCGCCCGGATCGCTACACTACAGACACAGCAAACACTGATTCAGACGCAAGGTGAGGCACAGGCCGCTCTCAGTGATCTTGCCCATGCGCTCGACGCGGATACATCCAGAGTGTACAACTTGCCACCTCCCCAATCTGGGAACTCCATAGACCTGAATGACGATATAGTCCTTTATGCGCGTCCGGATATCCAGACCGCAGTGGCTAATTATGACCTGTCTGAAAGTGCGCTGCGCCTGGCCGTGGCGCAGCAGTATCCGGATATCACTGTTTCACCGGGATATATCTGGGAGCGCGGCGTGGTGAAGTTGCCATTCAATTTGTCGCTTAACTTGCCCCCGCTTGATGGCAACCGGGCCAACATCGACGCAGCCGATCAGGCGCGATTGGCGTCAGGGAAGTCGCTGGAAGCCACCGTGAAGACGGCTCTGGCTTATGTCGCTCGCACCCATGCGCGATGGGAAAGCGCTGAATTGCTACAGCGCCAGATTGCTGTTCATGATGTACCGCTCGCCAACGAGATTGCGAGGCATGCCGAAGCCGCTGCGAGTGAAGGTGAAGCCGACTGCATCACGCTGTTACAGGCGCGTATAGCGGCGCTGGAAACCAACCTTGCCCTTGCGCAGGCGCGAGCCACGGCGGATCAGGCAAGGCTTGATCTGGAAGATGCGCGACATATTCCATTTGATCCGCTTGATGCGCGTGATTTGACCGCTGCTTTGATGGATATGACTAAATGAAGACTCTTACCCTTTCGCTTATTCTGCTGGTTTTACCCGTAGGTGCACAAGCGCAAACAACACAGATACTCAATGCGGCAACTCAGGCGAGGCTACAAATCGTCACAGCTCCCCTCGATGTTGCGCATAGCGCCGGTGGCATAAGTGGCTATGCCACTGTCATTGATCCGGCACCGTTGCTGGGTTACATCAGCGATCTATCTGCGGCCAGCGCCGCAGCTACTGCATCATCCGCCGAGGCCACACGCACGAAAAGGCTGAGTGGCAATGACACAGTTTCGGTCAAGGTCGCTGAAGCCGCAGCGGCGCAGGCTGCCGCCGATCAGGCGCGTGTCATCTTGTTGAGACAGCAGATTGCTTTGCAGGTCGGTCCCGCCGTAGCCCGGCTTGCTTCAACCAACTTCGCCAGGGATCTTGCCTCTGGTCAGGCGGCACTCGTTCGTGTCGATACGCCGTCTGGTCGCGGGCAGGCCGGTGCGCGTAGCGTCCGCCTGCATACGTCGACCGGTGATGTCGATGCCGAGATTTTGGGCCCTGCGCGTACCGCGGACGGCAAGCTGCAATCGCCGGGTTTGATCGTTGTGGTACGCGGAATGGCGGCGCGCTGGCTTACAACGGGCCTTTCAATGACGGCAGAGCTCTATGATGGCAGTATCAATGGTCTTTTAATCCCAAATGCTGCCCTTCTGCGGCATGACGGCCAGATATTTGCTTATGTTAAGACTGCGCCGACACGGTTTGATCGCCGGCTTGTCCAGCCTATACACGTTAGCGACGATGGGCTGATCGTAAACAGCGGTTTCCATGTCGGTGAGCATGTTGTGACCCAGGGTGCATCGGCGCTCTACACGGCAACCGCCGCACCAGTGGACGGTGACGACTGATGCTGTCCCGTCTTGTTGGCACCTGCCTCAAACACCCGCGCTTAATCGCTGTTGCGGCGGCTCTTGCGCTTGTCGCCGGTGGCCTGACGCTGGCCCGTGCCAATTATGACGTCTTCCCTGATTTTGTGCCTCCCCAGGCCGAGATCCAGACCGAATCACCGGGTTTGTCGGCCGCGCAGGTCGAGCAGCTCGTCACACGCCCGGTCGAACAGGCGGTCAATGGGGCGCAGGGCGTCAAGCAGGTTCGCTCAACCTCCATTCAGGGCCTCAGCATCGTTCAGGTTATCTTTAACGACGGATCCGAACCATATCGGGCACGCCAAATCGTTGCTGAGGCGCTCAATGATGTACCCCAGACGCTTCCGAACGGAGTTGGCGCGCCGACCCTGTCGCCGCTGACATCGCCAACCATGGATCTATTAGCCGTTGGGTTTCTCAGTAAGTCGGAGGGGCCGCAGGCCTTGCGCGATTGGGTACAGTGGAAGCTGCGGCCGCGTCTGATGGCCGTACCAGGTGTAGCGCGCGCGGCTGTCTATGGCGGCGAGGTACGACGCATCGAAGTGCGCGTTGATCCACATGCCCTGCAAACTTTTGGCCTCAGTTTGTCAGATGTTGTTGCGGCGACACAAGCTGCAACCGCCATAAGCGGCGGCGGCTTCATAGATACCTCCGAACAACGCATTCTTGTCGAGCCGAAAACGCAGGCCGCGACGACCGATGACATTGCTGCCGCACCGATCACTGCTGCTGGAGCGCAGGGCCTGCACATTGGCGACGTTGCCCAAGTGGTTGAGGCGCCTGCGCCCGATTTCGGCGACGCCGTAATCATGGGTAAGCCCGGGGTGCTGATCGTCCTGTCAAGCCAGTATGGCTCGAACACGCTCAAGGTCACGCACGAAGTCGAAAAAGCGCTTGCCGAGATGAAGCCCGCTATGGCATCGCAGGGTATCGAGATGGTGACGGGTTTACACCGCCCAGCAAACTTCATTGAAACCGCCCTGGCTGGGATTACTGAAGACCTGTTAATTGGTGCTGCTCTGATCGCTGTCATCCTTTTTGCTTTCATGCGCAATATCAAGACTGTACTCATCTCCTTTGTCAGTATTCCTCTTTCATTACTGGTTGCGATTATGGTGCTGGATCGTGCAGGCGTGACGATCAACACCATGACTCTGGGCGGGCTGGCCGTGGCGTTGGGCGTGGTCGTCGATGACGCAGTCATCGACGTCGAGAACATTGTCCGTCGGCTGCGCCAAAATCGCGATATGCCAGAAGGCAGAAGCGAAGCGACAATCGGAGTCATTTTGAAGGCCTCACTGGAAGTGCGTTCACCGGTTATCTATGCGACTCTGGTGGTAGCACTCGTATTGGTGCCGGTCGTCATGATGCATGGCTTGCAGGGAGCGTTTTTTGCCCCCCTGGCGACCGCTTTCATTCTGGCAACGCTGATTTCGTTGTTTATTGCCATGACAGTGACGCCAGCACTCAGCTTCCTCTTTCTGGAGCACAGCCAATTACCGCCGGAACCAAAACTGATGACGCGGCTGAAAGATGGCCACGAAAAGTTGCTGCGTCGTGTTTTTGCACGTCCCAGCACGGTGATGATTGCTACTGGGTTAGCGACTTTGGCGGCGATCATGGGTTTATTTTTCTTCAGAAGCGAGTTGATGCCCTCCTTTAGGGAGGGGCATTTCGTTCTTCAGGTTGCGGCGCAACCGGGAACCTCCCTTCAGGTGACGCGACGCTATGGTGAGTCGATCTCGAAAGAGATCCTTGCCATACCGGGTATCTCAGGGATTGAACAAGCCATCGGTCGGGCGCCTGGTAGCGAAGATACTTCAGGAACCGAGCGTAGTGAGTTTCAACTGGAGCTCAAGCCGCATCTATCAGGCGCGCGGCAAGATGCAATCGAAGCGAAAATTCATGAGGTGCTTGATCACTATCCGGGCCTGCAAACCGATGTCGTCACCTTTCTCGGCGACCGTATTGGCGAATCCCTGACGGGCGAGACGGCCAACCTTGCCATCAATGTATATGGCGCAGACGCGGACACGCTCGACCATGTCGCAAATCAGATCGCTTCAGTTCTGCAAGACGTAAAAGGCGCCAACGATGTCAAACTCACCACACCGCCTAAGGCGCCAAGTGTGCATGTGGATATTAACCGTCAGGCAGCGTCGGCGCGCGGCATATCACCCAAGGATGTGCTAAACGCCGTTCAGAGCGCCTATAAGGGAATCGACGCCACACAGATTTACCGCACTGACCGCGTCATCAATGTGGCCGTCACCCTGCCGCAGAACCTCCGACAAAGCCCCGAGGCGGTAGGAGAACTGCTGGTGCGCGGCGCCAATGGAGATTTGGCACGTCTGTCCGACATCGCAAAGGTCACACTGGGCGACAGTCGCACCCAGATTTCACATATCGGTGGTCAGTTGGTTGAAACCGTCACCGCTAACCCGAAACCAAGCGAAGTCACGCGCGTTACCTTGGCCGCCAAGGCGACCATCGCTGCAAAAGTAAAGCTGCCACCGGGCGTCTATCTCGATTATGTTAGCGTAGCCGATGACTTGATTAAGGCCCGCAACGAGCTATTGTTCAACACCGCGCTGGCTTTAGTTGGCATTGTGGCTTTGCTGGTTCTGGCCTTCCGGGAAGCTAGAGCAGTGTGGCTGATTGTAGCCTCAGCTCCGTTCGCGTTGGTAGGTGGTGTGGCTGCCGTCGCCCTCAGCGGTGGAAGTCTGTCGCTGGGAGCGCTGGTTGGTTTCGTAACCCTGCTGGGCGTAGCAGCGCGCAACGCAATCCTATTGCTGGCGCATACAGATCAACTGTTGGCTGAAGGCCACCCTTGGTCGGAGAGTACTGTATTGACGGCCACACGCGAGCGCGTAACGCCCATTTTGATGACCGCATTAGTAACTGCCCTGGGGCTGCTGCCTCTGGCGCTGGAAACAGGGCAGGCGGGACGCGAAATTCAGGGGCCGATGGCGATTGTTATTCTTGGCGGGCTAGTGACTTCTACGTTTCTAAGTCTAATTCTCTTGCCCAGCCTGATCTGGCGTTTTCGGCGTAGGGCTAAGTGACTGAGGGTGTGATATACCGGGAACAACCATCGACGACGCAAAAGCTGTAAACGGCAGTCGTTGAGCGAGTTGGTCTACAATCGTAAGTGGCTTCAGTTTCGTCTTATCTTACCATGCTACAGTCCGACCCATGCGGATTTTACTTGTCGAGGACGACGAAATGCTAGGCGAGGCCCTTCAGGCCGGTCTGAGCCAGGGCGGCTACCTCACCGACTGGATCAAAGATGGTCCAGATGCGCTTCTAGCCCTGCGTACTAACGCCTACGAAGCTATGATCCTCGATATCAATCTGCCAGGAATCTCTGGCTTTGATGTTTTGCGAACACTCCGGACCAGTTTGGATCTGCCAGTCATTATTATGACGGCACGTGACGGGGTTGCCGACCGGATTGAGGGGCTCGATCTCGGGGCCGACGACTACGTCGTCAAACCTTTCGCGCTCGGTGAACTGCTTGCTAGGCTGCGCGCCGTCCAACGACGCAGCCATGGACGCGCCAATCCCACGATCCTATTTCGGGACATTGAGCTCGATACGTCAGCCCGCGCCGTGCGCAAAGGCGGTAATTGGGTCAAAATGCGGGCACGCGAATATCAGATCCTTGAACTACTCATGCAACGCGTCGGCCGGGTCGTCAGCAAGTCGGAAATCGAACAACAGATATATAGTTGGAATGACGACTTCGAGAGCAATACGGTTGAAGCCACCATCTACACTCTGCGCAAGAAGCTGGGGAAGGATTTAATTACAACATTGCGTGGTATCGGCTATGTGATCAATCCATGACGAAGCGCGGCTCCCTGACATGGCAGATTCTGAAAGGCGTTGCCCTGCCGTTCGTGTTGATCACCGTCTTGATCGGCGCGATTGCATATATGAGTGCGGACGATGAAATCTCCGAGGTCTACGACTCGCAAATGATCTCTTCGGCACAGGAGCTCTGGAAGCTGGCACGCGCGGAACAGGATCCGCAACGCTTCCAAGTTGAGAACGGTAATATGGGACTATCGCCAGAGGATGAGGCTGCGCTTAATGAGTATTCAAGCTGGCGTAGTTTTCGCGTCTGGCGGAACGGTCTGATTGTTATGGCGTCAGGCAATGCGCCAAACGCCAACACGCCGGCTGAAGCCAGTGGTTTCAGGGTCATTCGTCGCAATGGGGCAAAGTGGCGCATTTTCACATATCGCAGTCCGTCTGACCACATCCTGGTAGAAGTGGCGGAAAGGTTGCAGGCGAGACAAGAAATATCACAACGCATTGTTTGGGGCGTGTCTTTGCCATTGTTGTTCGTCATGCCGATTATTATGCTGGGTGTCTGGCTTGGTATTCGGTGGGGCTTACGCGATTTGCGCTCTTTCGCTGCGGTTATTCGCAGGCGCTCGCCCAATGATCTTGGCCGTGTCGATGGCGACAAGTTGCCATCTGAATTGGCCCCGCTTTCAGACTCGATCAATGCTCTTTTAACGAAACTCGCAGTCTCTCGTGATCAGGAACGTCTGTTCACCGACAATGCTGCCCATGAACTGCGCACACCGCTTGCTGCCCTCGGTGTTCAGGCCGAAGTCGCTCGAGCCGCCCTGACCGAGCGTGACAGGCAGCGCGCATTTGATGCGCTTATGGGCGGCGTGCAACGCACCTCACGCTTGCTCGATCAATTATTGACGCTTGCGCGCATTTCGCACACGCCCGCAAAATTGACACCTATAAATCTATACGATTCCACGCGCGAGGCACTAGGTGAACTTTACGCCAAGGCGCATGCGCGCGGCCTGGATCTGATCCTGACAGGTGATGAAGACGTGTTCATCACGGCTAACAAGCCACTGCTCAACCTTCTGCTGAGCAACCTATTGGACAATGCCATTAAACACTCAGCGCCGGGTAGCGCTGTCGAAGTGAGCATAGGTCGCGCGGGTGAAACAACCGAATTTGTGCTGCGTGATCATGGCCCGGGCATCCCCGAGGTCGAGCAGGATAAGGTCTTTGGTCGATTTTATCGCATCCAGGGCAATACTCGGGCAGGCAGCGGCCTCGGTCTGGCGATCGTGCGCACCATTTGCGAACTTATCGGTGCTGAGATCCACCTTGCCAATCCCGCAGACGGCGCGGGCTTAATCGTCTATCTGCACTTTCTGGCCTAAGAATTTCAGTTTGCACTCATTTTTCTACGGTAAGACATCAGCCGCTAGGGAATTCCATATGAAAATGCCGTTGATGTTTATGTGCGCGACAGGACTGGCTAGGACGGCATTTGCTGCCTCCGGTGCGCAACAGTCGCTCGACGACGGCAGCTTCAAGTGCTGGAGGTCGTTTTTTAGCCTCTCGACTGGAAGAGCTAAATCCTTGATTGCGCCCGCATGCAGTATTTTGCAGCCTATCCCTCCACTCACCTCACATAGCGCGATGACCTTATCGGAGGAGCCGTTTTGCAAGCGAGGACGAATATGAAACAGCTCGCAATCGTTTCTGCTCTGGCCGCGCCCCTTCTGTTTACGCACATGGCGATGGCACAGGGAAAGTCTTCGCCGAAAAGCGATGCCACTGTGAAGGTCGCCGCTACCGGTGCGGTGACTGTGACGGTCGTTGCAAAAAGACCAATCATCATCAACAAGGTAGATCGAAAGGTATACAGAACCGACGCGGATGTCATGTCAGCGAGCGCCAGCGCGGCCGACATTCTGAACCACTTGCCTTCAGTCGAGGTCGATGCGGATGGCAATGTTAGTCTTCGTGGCGATACAAGCGTTAGCGTTCTCATCGACGGCAAGCCGCTAGCGGAAATGCAGGGTTCGGCCCGTGCAGCGGCCCTTCAAAGCCTCTCCGCCTCACAAATTCAGCAGGTTGAGGTCATGACTTCACCCTCTGCCGCGTTCAGACCTGATGGACTTGGCGGTGTGATCAACATCGTCACCCGCAAATCTGAACAGCACGCGTCATCTGGAGCGGCGATTGTTAACATTGGGGACGCCGGACGTTACAATGCTGATCTGTCCATGCGCATTACACACAAAGCGCTTGCTCTACATGGGAGCTTTGATGTTCGTAACGATGTCCGCCAGCGCCGCAATGTTACCCGGACGGTAGCGTCTGGAAGCGCAAGCGGTACGACACAATCTCGGACCGAACAGACCGAAAATGGAAATCGAAAGTCTGGCACTATTGGGCTGAACTACACGCCAACGGACAAACAGGATTTCGGCGCCTCTCTTAATTACGCCACGCGCGATGAACGTCGAAGAACAGAGCAACAATCGAACTCAGTCGGTGCCAATCCATCGGCATTTTCTCGTGACGGCTACGGCGGAGGACCGCGGACTGACTCCGGTGCCAGCTTAAGCTATGACCGCAAGACCGATCGGCCGGGCGAGGAGCTTTCACTGCTAGTTCAGACCAGCCAAAGCGTCGAAAAAAACGTCTACAATTATCGCACATTCTATGCATCGCCCTCGACGCCAAGCTCGGTTGAGCAAGATTTTCATCGCGAAAGCTACGGCGTCAGCGAGTTTAGTCTCGACTACATCCGGCCTCTTGCCTCGGGCGGGACATTAAAACTTGGTACGGACAGTGAGTACGATCAGAATCGTTTCGACGACACGGTGGCTCGTGGTATTGTGCCTGACGTGCGCCTGAAGCAGGCGCATGCGTTCGATAATTCGTTTCGCTATCGACAGACGATAAACGCCGCTTACCTCACCTATGACAATGCGTTCGGAAAGTTCGAAGTACTGGCTGGCCTCCGGGCAGAAACGGTGCATTTTAGGACGCTTCAGATCGTTACCGGCGACATAAGCGCACAGTCCTATGCTACGATCTATCCAACATTGAATGCCATCTATGCTCTGACCGACCAAGATAGCCTGACACTGGGATATTCCAAACGCGTACGCCGCCGCGATCCGGAAGATCTAAATCCCTACATCAATGCGTCCGATCCGAACAATCTTCATCAGGGCAATCCTTTGCTGAAGCCCGAAACAACCGACTCACTCGAGGCAGGCTTTCGACATTCCGCACGTGCCGGACAGAGTTATGAACTCACGGCCTATTATCGCAAGAGTCGCAATGGCGACACTGAAGTCCTGAGCGTCATCAATCCCGATGTCGCGTTGATCCGGGAGGTCAATTTGCCCCATTCGCGCTCGGGTGGTTTGGAGTTCATCGCCTCCGGCAAGTTCACGCCTGCATTGGGCTATAATCTGAGCGGCAATGCCTTCTATTCCGAAGTCAATGCGCTGGCCCTGGGCGCAGGCGCTAGGTCAACCATCGGTATGAACGCGAAGTTTTCGCTCGACTATCAGGCCACGGCGAAGGATCGCGTGCAAGTTTCCACGGCTTATCGTGGCAAGCGCCTGACGGCGCAAGGATATGTCTTTCCCTACGCTACACTGGACGTAGGCTACCGGCACGAGATCAGCAAGAAGCTGGCATTAGTCGCTACCGTAAGTGATTTGTTCAACAGCCAGAAGCAAAAGCGAGTCTTTGACACACCAACCTATGTCGGAACCTATGAGCGTCGCCAGTCAGGCCGTCTCGCTTATGTCGGCCTCAGTTATACATTTGGTGGCGACAAGACTCCGAGCGGCGATTTTTCCTACGAACAATAGTGCGAGTTCGCAGGGCTGAACGCAAACGCATCGGGAAATACCTTAGATTTGCCACTTTCCGATCAGGTTCATCTCATTTCACAAAGCAATACTACACCTCAACGCGATCTTGATCGCACTAACTATGAGGAATGAACATGAAACATATTATTTTAGCCGTACTCGCTGGCGCCGCTCTCGTTAGTGGCCAGGCTGTCGCAGCCTCTCAGCCCAAACATTTCGATGGCGAGAAGCTCGTTGCGCACGCGTCGGTTACAATGGCACAGGCTGAAGCCATCGCCATGAAGGCGCGCCCCGGCAAGATAGTCCATCGCGAGGCTGAGAAAGAGGCCGGAGGAAGTGGCTTGCGCTACTCCTTCGATATTAAGGCCGATGGCAAGACCTATGAGGTCGGTGTTGATACCAAGACCGGAGCCGTACTCGAAAACGGAGCCGAAGGCGCCGCAGAGGAGGCTCACGAAGCTGACTAGTTAACGCATATTATAAGGACTCTCCCGGTTGCTTTGCGGGAGGGTCCTTATCGCTCTGTATACGAACGGTGCCCAAGCCTCAACACCTATTCAAAATCAAATCAGAGAGGTCAGGCTTTCTCGGACGTATCCTTGCGCCTTCATGCCCTGTCATGGCAGCAACATCACTAATCGACTGGAAGGTCCAACTTCGCAGAAGTATCCCTGAGACCGTTCAATATTAGCGCCGCCACGTCAGGTCCATTCGGTCGCCATCAGGAACTTATATCTTACGGACTACTCAGATATTTTTTTGCCGCACTGAATGTAGAGCACGTCGCAACTGCTTATGTTTCACAATAATAATTGGATGTTACCCTATGGAAAGCAAATTGACGGCTAGACAGATGCTAAATAAAGTCCCTGAGGTGACGATTTACTTTTGGATCATCAAAATTTTGTGCACAACGGTTGGTGAGACAGCCGCAGATTTTCTGAATTCCAGCCTAAGGCTTGGACTGACGATTACGAGCCTCATTATGGGGGCTCTTTTGCTTGTAGCTCTCATCGTGCAGTTTAGGGCAAAAAAATATACACCCACGATCTATTGGCTGGCGGTCGTTTTGATTAGCGTCGTAGGTACTCTGATCACCGACAATCTTACGGACAATCTTGGCGTTTCGCTCATTATAACAACGACGGTTTTCAGCGCCGCGCTAGCTGCCATTTTTGGTGCTTGGTACTTGGTGGAAAGAAGCCTGTCCGTTCACTCGATCAACACAACCCGGCGTGAAGGCTTCTACTGGCTTACTATCTTGTTTACATTTGCCCTAGGTACCGCAGCCGGCGATCTCATAGCGGAGAAGCTCCAACTCGGCTATTTCGTATCACTGATGATTTTTGGCGGCCTGATCGCCTTCATCACCTTTGCCTATTATCGTCTTAAATTAAACCCGGTTCTCGCTTTCTGGATCGCCTATATTCTCACTCGACCCCTTGGAGCGTCCATAGGTGACTATCTCTCACAGGGCAAAACTGCAGGTGGACTCGGTTTTGGCACAACCATCACCAGCTTAGGTTTTCTTGTCGCCATATTGGCAACTGT
The DNA here is from genome assembly GCF_030027245.1 of Asticcacaulis sp. EMRT-3. Lineage (NCBI taxonomy): Bacteria > Pseudomonadati > Pseudomonadota > Alphaproteobacteria > Caulobacterales > Caulobacteraceae > Asticcacaulis > Asticcacaulis carbonis. The sequence goes on along the minus strand of NZ_JASERT010000003.1, from coordinate 9,001 downwards.
CATTTATCTCACTGTGACGAAGAAGGATGAGATTCCGGCTACATCTTGATGACGCTGATCTTGTCAATGTCATAGGAATTGGGGTTCACGGCGAATCCGTGCGAAAAATCCCGCTAAGCAAGTTGTTGAATCTAAATGAATAATCGGTCGAGGCAATTTCTAATATTTTGAATTTGCTAGACATTCAGGTTTTCGAGAGGACTGGCCGCCTCTCGGTCGGAATGGCGCGATGGTCGCGCGTGCGCCATGCGCCCGCGTTTGTAGTTTCTATCACTTCTTGAGAGGGCGTTTTGGGAGAGGCCTTTATGGGCGTCCTGACGGGATGGATGGACAATGGCGCAATCCAGTCACCTGTGGAAGTCGACAGCCAATTTCGCACCATGGTTCTTGAGGGCGCGTTCAATTAAGCGATATTGGCTAAAGGTTTTGCCGAATCTGTTCGCTTAGGCCCGGATGGCCACCTTAAAACGGGCCAGTCTTCGCAGCAGATTTTCGACGTTTAGCCTAATTCGGCGGCTTCTGCCAATGCCGTTCGGCGAGCCATGTTAAGTTATTTTCCCTGACGTTTGGGTGGGTAACGGCGAGCTGAGCGCGCTATTCAAAGGCGCTGTAGCGAAGCGAGCCGTTACCCATTGGATTGGCTGAGGTTACGGGCTGCCGCTTCCTTTAAACGCCAACTTTTTCCGTCGAAGTTCAGCATTCGTCCGTGGTGCAGAAGGCGGTCGAGCAAGGGCGCGACCAGCACGACGTCCCCCATTAAGTGGGCCCAGTCATTAAAGGGGCGATTTGAGGTGATGATGGTCGACGCCTTTTCGTAGCGGCTCATCAGTAGGTCAGCCTATAAGCGGCGGTGCAAAAACCTACCACGGAAGCGTCGGAATCGTGCCGGCGCGGGCGGCGTAAAAGTCGTCCACCTATCTTCTTCCTGCAGGTCGCAGGGAGGATGGAAGGATTTATACCGTGGAATTGTATTTGAAGGTTCGCCTTGCCTGTTCGGAGGGCATGAGCCAGCGGGAGGCCGCGAAGCATTTCAACCTATCGCGTGACAGCATTCGCAAGATGCTGTCTTTTTCGGCCCCGCCGGGCTACCGCCGCCAGACGGCGATAAAACGTCCGAAGCTGGACGCGTTCATCGGCACCATCGATGGCATCCTGGAAGCGGATCGTTCGGCGCCGCGCAAACAGCGCCACACAGCCAAGGGCGCTGTTGCAAATTTTCGCCTGCGTACCCAACTTCGGGATTTTGACTGCGGGTTGAGCGGATGAATGACTTCAAGGGGCGCCACCATAAGGGCGAGATCATTCTTTGGGCAGTCCGCTGGTATTGCAAATACGGTATCAGCTACCGCGACCTTGAAACCATGCTGGCCGAGCGTGGCGTGGATGTTGATCACTCGACGATTTTCCGCTGGGTACAGAAGTATGCGCCAGAGATCGAAAAGCGACTGCGTTGGTACTGGAGGGCGCCTTCAATCGGGCGCTCGTGGCGGGTCGACGAGACATATGTGAAGGTCAGTGGCAAGTGGGTTTATCTGTACCGAGCGGTTGATAAAACAGGTAGAACGATTGACTTTTACCTGTCCTCGACGCGCAACGCGAAAGCCGCCAAACGCTTTCTCGGCAAGGCTTTACACGGTCTGAAAGATTGGGAAAAGCCCTTGAAGATCAACACCGACAAAGCGGCAGCCTACGGGGTTGCCATATCTGAGCTTAAAAAAGAAGGAAAATGTCTTGAGGATATGGAACATCGACAGGTCAAATATCTGAACAATGTCGTCGAGGCGGACCACGGCAAACTCAAGCGTTTAATCAAGCCAACTTTAGGCTTCAAATCTATGAAGACGGCCTATGCGACTCTCAAAGGCTTTGAGGTGATGCACGCTTTGAAAAAGGGCCAGGCCAAGATCTGGCAATATCAGGACGGCATCATAGGCGAAGTGCGTCTGGTCGAGCGCAATTTCGGGATTTACAATGTCTGAAGACCGCGTAGCTTAAACAGACTATTGCCATTTTTAAATTTTGCAACAGCGCCGCCAAAGATGGTATGCCGGCCGATCCGATGGCATTCCTTATCCTCTCGCAGGTTTGTACGTATTTCTGCTGTTATCAACCGCTTGACCAATATTTCCGGATTTTTACGCTTCCGCCCCCATCGTGGTCTTCAGGTGAACCGAAAATATACGTAGCGCTCTGATTTCGTTCAGACCGGAAAAGCTAACCCGATCCATTCATGGTTCCTGTGACCGGGTTGCCGTTTAGGTTGGCCTATGCCGAGACGCGTTTTTCCGCTTCGTGTTTTTCGCCACGCGCTGGACCAGATTTTTCTCCGATGGGGTTGATGGTGATGGCGGCGGCTTTTGGGGCATAGCCCCATTTTTCATGCAGGTGCGGGCTTGAGCGCGGCCATGATGTGACGGAAGAGACTGGCCTCTGGGCAAGCGGCGGCGAAGGCGATCCTGATGCGATGAGACGTCTCGGTGATCCGGGCGCCGATCTTCAGTAAGCGCAACCGGATGGTATTGAACTCTGCGGTCGCCAGCTTGTGGGCCTTTGGGATTTGATCCCTGACGGTGAGCATGAGCCAATAGGCGGCGGTGTGGAGGATCAGACGCATCTGGTTGGCCAGGGGGCAACGGCAGGAGGTGCGGTCGCTTTTAAGCTGGGTCTTGTGCAGCTTGATCAAGTTCTCCGCATTGCCCCGGGCGCAATAGAGCTTGGCGTATAGGGTCTCAGGATCGGGATCGCCCAGGGACGTCACGACGAAACGGTTGTCGAGACCAAGCGGCGTGGCTTCGATACGAGCAATGACGCGGCGCTCGCGCCCCCAGGATTGGGCGCCATGGCGGACTTCGGTGTAGCCGCGAACGGCGGCGGCTTGCTGTTCGGCGCGAACGACACGGATATGATCGGCAAAGGCTTCGACCTTGGCATGCAAGGGCTTGGAGCCGGGCAGTCCGAAGATATAGTCGACGCCCTTGCGCTCGGCCCAGGCCATGACCTCGGGTCTGGCGTAATGCCCGTCGCCGCGCAGGGTAATGTGAGTTTTGGGCCAGTGTTTGCGGATCCGGCGCACGATCTTGCGGACCCAGCTACGCACCTCTTTGCCGGAAGGTGTTTTACCTGGCCGCAGAATGACCACGACCGGCCGACCCGTGGCCACGTCGTAGACGTGGATAGGCTTGAAGCAATACTCGCCTTCATGGGCGTTGAAGAACGACAACTGCTGGCGGCCATGGACGACGTCGACCGTGTCGTCGATATCGAGCGTGATCTCAGCCGGGATGGCCGAGCCAAAGCTATGGCAATACTGATCGACCAGGGCGTAGGTCAGCCGGATCAGGCTACGAAGATCTGGGGCATTCTCCCAACGCGACAGCGTGGGTTGCGAGCACAGATCCTTGCCTTCCTCGGGAAGACGGCCGCAGGCGAGCTTGAACGCAGGGTCGGTGCGCAGAGAGCCCAGGTCATTGCCATCTTCATACCCGCAGGCGATGGCGAAGATCCGAGCCTTCAAGATTGACGCCACCGAGTGTGTCACCAGCAACGGATTGCGACGGTCTGGAATGAGCCGCCAAAGCCGGTCGATGATCCCGATCTGGCGTTCCGCGGCAGACAAAAGCATGACGCCGCCGTCGGAACTGATACGACCGCCATCGAAAGCAGCCGTGACTTTCTTGCGCGAAACGCTTGGCAAATCGAACGGAAGATCGGTAATCTGGTCCATGGCGGGTGTGGCACCGGCGGTGTTGGAAATGATTTAGGATTCGACACCCATAATCTATGCCAAAACAAAGCCTTACGCTACACCCGCTGCATCATTTTGCCGCTACCATGAATAAGAGCGGCTAACTTGTCATCACCGTCAAAGGGGCGGGTTAGCTTCTAAAGTTCCGGAGAACTTCCATGAATACCACTTTTGCCAAATGCGCGATGGCTTTTGCCCTGATTACTACATTGGTGGCCAGCGGCGCATCGGCCGAAACTCGGTGGGATGCTGCGCATCCCCGTCGGGAACAAGTCAATGTCCGCGCCGCCCATCTCGACCGACGCATCCAGCAGGAGCGGCGCGCAGGGGAACTCACGAGACGACAAGCGCGTGAGCAGCGTATCGCCGACCAACACGTTCGTGCCCGCGAACGTTTCGATGCACGACACGATCATGGTCACATCACGCGCCTCGAAAAGCATCGCCTGAACCGCGCAGAGAATCGTATTTCGCACTACGCAGGATAAGGCCCGTACGGCGGAGCCGGAACGAAGGTTGGCTTTCGTTCCGGCTCCGCCGTACGACTCTATAGAAACCAGGCGGCTAACCTACTGATTGAAGACGCTGATCATCCGTACCCTTTGTATACAAAAGCGCCCGAAGGTTTTGATCAGCGTGTTGGCGGATAGCCTCCAGGCCGGCAGGAAGGTCAGAATTGCGGACCGAATTTGAATTCCAGCGTCGCAAAAATGCTGCGTCCTGCATTGGTCCAGTACAGCGGCGTGCCTGCGCCAACCGTATAGCCCGCCAGATTTATGATCGGCTTGCTGTCGGCGATGTTGTTCACATTGATCTTCAACTTGGCGCTGGCCAGAGTGTCGGATAGGCGACCAAGATCGAAATCAATGGAAGCATCGGCTGTGGTGAAGGGCGGCAAGCGCTGCGTATCGCCAGAATCCCCATAACGCGGACCAACCATCTTGGCGAACAAGGAGGCGTAGACGCCGCCAGAGTTGTAGACCACCCCGCCGGAAGCTGTGTTCTTGGGCGTGTTTGGCACCCACGTCTTGTCCGAGTTTGCTATCGCGGAATTGATGGAGGCGTTGGCGTAGAGGCTAAAGCCATGACCAATCGCATAGCTGCCTTCAGCTTCAATCCCGCGATAGCGCACCCCGCCAAGGTTTCCATAGATCGCCTTTCCACCTTGCGAACCGACCGGGACAATTAGATTGTTAAAATCAATCGCGTAAACGTCCAGTGAAGCGGAGAGCTTCGCATTCTTCCAGGTTGTGCCTGCCTGATAATTGGTCGTGCTCTCGGGTTTGAAATTGGTGGAGTTTGGATCGACGCGATTGAAGTAGTTCTCATTTGGGGCCAAAAAGCCCTTTGCCGCCTGCGCATAGGCCGACCAGTTCGCGCTTATGTCGTAGTGGGCCTCAAGGCTCGGCAGGGTCGCTTGGAAGGTGTTCTTGTAGGACTGCGCCGTTTCCGTTTTGACATTGACGTTTGCATTGACGTTGCGCCTGAACCACGAATAGCGAATACCCGGCGTTAGGGTCAAACCCGCCAAAGGCTTGATATTGAACTGAATATAGGGCTGGAAGGTTTTCATACCCTGCGTCAGGTCTCGGTCGAACCCATTGGTTGCGCCGGTGCCCGGATCGCCAATGGCGCCATTGCCATTATCGTCGTAGTTCGGCGACATATTCTCGTTCATGACGACCTCGTTCACCCGACGAAGATTGGTCTGGCTGTCATACCAAAGACCTGTTTGCAGATCGCCGAACGGCAGGATCTTCGTCAGGCGCAAGATCGCGCCAACCGAGCGATAGTCGTTTTTGAGCAGTTGACCTGGCACGCCAGAAACCTGCGGGCCGCCTTGGGTGAGGACGACATAGTTCGGGTATTCGCCGTTCGGATCCTCGCCATTTATGCCCGTGTGGCCGTAAGCATAGGTGTAGAGTTTCCCATCGAGTGACCAACCCTCGCCAAAATGACCCGCGAGGTCGGCGTAGATAAAGTCGGTCTTGATAAAATCTGCGTTATAATCAAAGTAGTTCTGATTGTTCGGATCTCGCGACAGACCCCAGTTGCGGCCGAGGGTAGCCAGCTGATCCGCAGTTGAGCCAATGGAAATATTCTGATGGACATGGTTATACATGCCGGCGAGGGTCAGGGTGAAATTATCCCCAAGCGGCTGGACAAGCTTTGCATAGTAGTTTTGCCGCTTCTGATGCTCATTTGTCAGGTAACCGTCCGACTGCAAGCCCTCAGCGTCGATAAGAAAGCGCGTTCCTGAATTGTTCAACTTGCCGGAATCAACTTCAACGCCCACGTCAGACGTGTTGAAACTGCCATAGGAGACGTAAGGGCTGATTGCGAAATGGTCCTCAGGGGCTTTCGACAGTATGTACACCGTGCCGCCGAAAGTCGCATTGCCGATAGTCGCGCCCGTGCCAGGCCCCCGGTCAATTGTAATTTGGCCCAGATCATGAGCCATGAAATAGCTCGTGGTGTGGTGTGTGAAGTCGTTGGAATCGCCCCACGGAATCCCATCGAAAGTGACGTTGAACTGGCCGTCCTGAAACCCACGGATCGAGATGTTCTGGCTCTCCGCTAGTCCAGGACCATTCGGCGCGGTGTCGAAGGTCGACGGGCTGAACTTGATCGCCTCGTCATAATTGCCGGAAGGAGCCAGATTCTTGGCAATATAAGCCGCAGACACAATCGATGTCGGTTCGACGGCGCTGAGCGGCGTAGAACCTGGCGCTGGCGCCGTTTCGGCCTTGCCGGTGACGACGATGGTTTCGATTGGGACGGTCTGCACATTTTGAGCGGCGGAGGTCTGGGCCATTGACGCCCCTGGCGCAAGGGTCAGGGCGAGAATGAGCACTGCAGGGCTGGCCCCAAAAGCCAGACGGCTGGCGCCTTTTAAGGTGGAGGTCATGTTATTGCCTTGGAAATAGGTTAGTGGGCACAATGCGAACGCCTCACGCCGCTCACCTACAGAAAAGGCGCGCCATTATTTAAAATGATCGCAACCAGAACTGTATAAAATGAAACAAGTGCAATATTAACGTTTACACTGACTTTGATTTCTATCGGCGCCACAGTCTTGTAACGTCCGACTTTGGCGTCATGTCACCGCATAATGACACTAACGCTTCATTAAAATAACAGTTTTATGAATTTAGAAATTCGTGTAACATATTGACATCATGTAATAATATTCATCATTTCGATCAAAAAGAATCTCATTCAAAAGCCTTTCTCACGCGCTCAAGATCAGCTTTACATCAGCCAAGTATATTATGCTCTCGCGGCCGCTTCCGTGTGGCCTTGCAGGCGCTGTTGCAAAATTTAAAAATGGCAATAGTCTGTTTAAGCTACGCGGTCTTCAGACATTGTAAATCCCGAAATTGCGCTCGACCAGACGCACTTCGCCTATGATGCCGTCCTGATATTGCCAGATCTTGGCCTGGCCCTTTTTCAAAGCGTGCATCACCTCAAAGCCTTTGAGAGTCGCATAGGCCGTCTTCATAGATTTGAAGCCTAAAGTTGGCTTGATTAAACGCTTGAGTTTGCCGTGGTCCGCCTCGACGACATTGTTCAGATATTTGACCTGTCGATGTTCCATATCCTCAAGACATTTTCCTTCTTTTTTAAGCTCAGATATGGCAACCCCGTAGGCTGCCGCTTTGTCGGTGTTGATCTTCAAGGGCTTTTCCCAATCTTTCAGACCGTGTAAAGCCTTGCCGAGAAAGCGTTTGGCGGCTTTCGCGTTGCGCGTCGAGGACAGGTAAAAGTCAATCGTTCTACCTGTTTTATCAACCGCTCGGTACAGATAAACCCACTTGCCACTGACCTTCACATATGTCTCGTCGACCCGCCACGAGCGCCCGATTGAAGGCGCCCTCCAGTACCAACGCAATCGCTTTTCGATCTCTGGCGCATACTTCTGTACCCAGCGGAAAATCGTCGAGTGATCAACATCCACGCCACGCTCGGCCAGCATGGTTTCAAGGTCGCGGTAGCTGATACCGTATTTGCAATACCAGCGGACTGCCCAAAGAATGATCTCGCCCTTATGGTGGCGCCCCTTGAAGTCATTCATCCGCTCAACCCGCAGTCAAAATCCCGAAGTTGGGTACGCAGGCGAAAATTTGCAACAGCGCCATCTGGCCTGCGAAATGCTGGAAAGGCTGGGCAAGAGAGAACCGGGGATTGGTATGGCGGAAGACGTAAAAGCGTGGGCGAGTTCTATTTTGAAAATCGCATACGATCGAGATTTAAGCATCGACGAACACGCAGAACTCGTAAATCATCTTGCTGCTTACGTGGATGAAGCCCAGGGATTTGGTATCGATTCCGAGATTGCAAAAACGACCTTGATGAACGAGGTTCTGGACATCGCGCCCATCATTGAGCCGTTGGCACGTGTATTGAAGCGGGTTTTGAGAGCGCAGAAGTCGCGATAGTTTGGTTATTCGCCAATTCGGTGCCTTCCTTGAGCTTTGATCGCAATCCAGCCTTGACTCTGTAGTTACTACAAGGATCAAAGCGAGATACCTGATGGTAACGAATTTCCCCGAATGTGGTGAATGTTGCCTGTCTCTGTATGGACTTGCCTTTGAAACCTGGTTCGAAACCTTTTCTGTCGCGTCTTTGGGCATGGGCAGCCTTGCTGTCCATTGCGCTGACGCTTGGCATGGGGACGACCACGGCTCAGGCCAATGCCTCGATATTTGCTCATATTGCCTGTGGCGACACGCAACTCCCCGATGGCGGCTGGGTATGCAATTGTGAACCTGGCGACAGGGATTGCGTTGCCGGTAAGACTAATGGCGACAGCGGCGATGATCAAAGCGATCTCCTGGAAATGAATCACCACCATCATTCTGGGGAAACGCTCTCGGGGACTTTGGCGTCAGTTACGCATTGCGAGGCGCCACGCCTGTCATTTGTCTCCTCTTTTCGTCCTGAACCAGCCGCGCGGCTGCACGGGATAGATCCCTCGCAAGCCGACCAACCTCCGAGAATCTAACCAACACGTTCTACGTGCGCGCCCGTTCGCGGGCGCTTTGGTTTCATTTTCCGAGGTTTTTTTATCATGACATTCCATATCGGAGTGGCGCTCAGGGCGCTTCTCCTTGGTGCGAGCGCAAGTGCGCTTATACCGATGCTTGCGCTGGCCGATCCGGCGCCGGCGTATTCTGACCTGCTCCGACAGGCACAGTCCTCACCACGGCTCAAAGAAGCGCAAGCCACTATTGGCCAGGCGGAAGGTCTCGTCCG